>JAUUYI010000018.1 GCA_030590525.1 Sedimenticola sp.
GGCCCAGCTGGAGCAACCGGGTTTCGAACAGCAGGTGATCGATACCATGAACCGCTATCGGGTGAAACGGGGGCAACTGGAGCTGGAGATCACCGAGAACGTATTGATGCAGGATATGGATCAGGCAGTGACCAAGTTTCAGAATCTGGCCTCCCACGGTGTGCGGGTGGCGGTGGACGATTTCGGTATTGGCTACTCCTGCCTCAGTTACCTGAATTCCCTGCCGCTGAATACGCTTAAGATCGACCGCTCCTTTATCAGCGACATTTGCTCACCTCGGGACAAGAACAGTATCGTGACCGCTATCTTCGCCATGGCCCGGGAGTTGGACCTGGAAGTGGTGGCGGAAGGTGTGGAGAGCCGTGTCCAGTTGGACTATCTGAAGAAACTGCATTGCCACAAGGCTCAAGGATATCTGCTCGGTCGACCCATGCAGTCCAGGCCCGCCATGGATCTTTTAAAGCGAAATGTTGTGCAAAGGAAGTATAGGCGCTCTTTAGTAGAGTCTGGTTAAATCACAAAACGATCCTGAAATAAACCCTATAGAATAAGGGATTAGCAAGAACTCACAGCACTCATTAGCTACGTTTTGAGGCTCTATCCGGATCTCTCAAAGAAAAACAGTTGTATTTTTAGCGGGTTAGATGGCAAGCAGCAAACCCAACCCGGCGGAGTGTGGGCAGGCGGTGGATTAGTGTGGGAAACCCATGCAATGATCGGGACGATTATTGCATGGGTTTTCCACACGTTCGCCGTGAGCGGCGAAATCCACGGGCTGTCCACACGGAGTCCGGCCGTCGAGCCGGACCCGGCAGCCTCGCCATCCTTGTTCCTGCGCAGAATTCGTTGGAAATCTGCACACTTACGGACGAGCCAGAGGTGCTGTCAATGCAGCACCCAAGGGCCATCCAGCCATCTCTGACCGTTGAGAGATCCGGATAGAGCCGAATATTTCCTCTGTCGGTCGTATTTACCGATACGCCGCTCCTTCGGAAATTTCCTTGTGAAACCAATATACTGCGCGAAATCGACGCAAATTTATGAAATCTTCGGGCTAAACGCCGCCGATGAGCTGGGCATTCAGGTGTCTATTTTTCACTTCCTGCAGTAGTTGCCCGGTGTGAGTCGATCGTGGGTCGTAGTCGATGACAAAAAGATGGGGAGTGCGCTCATGGACGCAGGTGCTCACCACGCCGTTTACGCTGGAAAGCTGTTTTTCAATTTCCCGTATCTGTTCGCCGGTCAGTTTCTCATTTACATGTATCACAACATTGGCATTATATGTGGGCATGATCACTCCTCCTGGGAAATGACATCTGAATTCAGTGGAATTTTTTATAATTCTTTGTCATTCAGAATAGTCAAGAACCACCAGGATAAAAGCATAAAATATGTATTGTTTTGTTGTGACCTCTCAAATATCCGGGGAAAACGGGCAAGGAGATCCAGCAGTGATGGATACACCGATGCTCCATAGCCGGGTGTATCCGCTCCGCCTGATGCTGATTTGATAGTAAGAACCAGTATCAGTATGATTCCTGGAGGTGTGCTATCTGTGATTAGTGCAGTACGGGCCGAGAGTGTTTTTTCAGTCTTATGCCTGACAACAGATGAGATGTCCACAGCAGTATAAACTTGAAATAATTGAGGAGAAAAAATGAAAATATTGAAAGTAGTAATTGCCTTGGCCGCAATGACCGCAGTCGTTCCTGTGTCTGCACTGGCGGCTGACGAAGTTCCGGCTATGCCGGAGAATCAACAGGCGAATCCGGCAATGATGCATGGACAGCAGGGAATGATGACACCGGAGATGATGCAACAGCGGCAGCAGATGATGCAACAGATGATGCAACAGCGCCGGCAGATGATGCAGAACCAGCCTGGGATGATGCAGAACCAGCCTGGGATGATGCAGAACCAGCCTGGGATGATGCAGGGCCAACCGGGGATGATGCAAGGTCAACCGGGGATGATGCAGCAGCGGCGGCGAGGGATGCAGGGAGGCGGCCATCGGGGTGGAATGATGAATCCCGAGATGAGGGAGAAGAAACAGGCGCACATGAAGGTGATGGAGGGTCACCTCGCCAACATCGAGGCCCTGTTGAGAGAATTGGTGGAACAGCAAAAGGGTAAATAACCCCTGCTGCATGCGTGGCTGGCGGGGTGGGCAGACCCACCCCTCAGTCACTCGTCGGCTCGATCGTTGTGATAAGAACCAGGGCACCCATCAACGGGTGATCGATGTAGTGCAGTTCTCCGCTGCGCATACGGCGATGGGTGATGAAGCGATAACCCTGGATCGTTCCCGGCGCGACGGCGTCAGTATCATTTTCTCCGTTCTGCAATGGCTGGATTCGCAGCAGGAAGTCCAGATCCAGGTGCAGATAGCGGGCAACACTCACCCGCACGAGCCCCTCCATTACCGGCCTACCGTCAGTCGTCTCACGGTCTGAGCTGAGCCGGGTAGGGTGGGCCCTGGTGCGGCCCAGAACCGGTTGCTGCCAGGCCATGTGGATCAGCGGGGTAAACCCGGCTCTTTTTTTCAACGCATACTCCTCCGGTCCCAGTTTCCAACGGGAGCGGGGCAGTAGCGGGTAACTGCCACGGCTGTATCCATCCTGTGAAAGTTGCCATGCCCCTTCCCAGTTCGGTGTGCCCGGATCCAGCGGCCACTGCTCGCCACTTTCACTTTCACTTTCACTATTGCGGGAAAAAAGAATGATCTCAACCTGGTACCAGGGCGCCTTGCCCTTCTCGGCGTTGGCCATGGTGGGAAGGGCCAGCAGCAGGCAGAAGAGAGAGAGCAGCAGGTGACGGAGAGTTTTCATGGTTTCACCACAGAAATTAAGGGATCAGGATTAGCCGCTTATCTGGCTGAGCAGGGTCGTTACCTGCTCGATGCGTTTTTCCGGATCGGGCATTGGTTGGAAAAATCGAAGCCGGTCGCTGCCGTCCAGTTTAAACTCCTTAGGTCGGGACTGGATCAGGTGGATTATATGCCCTGGGTCGATGTTTGGGGTACCGTCGAACAGGATGCGGCCACCGGCCGGCCCTGCCTCGAGCTTGCGGATGCCGAGCGGGTTGGCCGCCAGCTTCAGGCCGGTGATACCGAACAGCGCAGTGGCCGGGGGTGGGAGCAGCCCGAACCGGTCGATCATTTCGACCTGCAGTTCCCTCAACTGCTCTCGGGTGGTGGCACTGGCGATACGTTTGTAGAGCACCAGCCGGGTGTGTACGTCCGGCAGGTAGTTATCGGGCAGCAGGGCAGGCAGTTGCAGGTCGACCTCGGCGCCGTGGTCCAGTGGTCGGTCGAGGCGGGGTTGTTCACCCGCCTTGAGGGCCTTTACAGCCCGTTCCAGGAGTTCTGAGTAGAGCGAGAATCCAATCTCATGGATCTGCCCGCTCTGATCGTCACCCAGCAGTTCCCCGGCGCCCCGGATCTCCAGGTCATGGGTGGCCAGGGTGAAGCCGGCACCGAGCTCTTCCATGGATTCGATCGCCTCCAGCCGCTTTCGCGCATCCGCGGTCACGCTTTTGGCAGGGGGGGTGAGCAGGTAGGCATAGGCCCGGTGGTGAGAGCGTCCGACCCGGCCCCGCAGCTGGTGGAGCTGGGCCATACCCAGCTTGTCGGCCCGGTTGATGATGATGGTGTTGGCGCTGGGAACATCGATGCCACTCTCGATGATGGTGGTGCAGACCAGGAGATTGAATCGCTGGTGGTAGAAGTCACGCATCACCCCCTCCAGTTCCCGTTCCCGCATCTGGCCATGGGCCACCTGTATCCGGGCGCCAGGCATCAGTCGCTCCAGTCTGGCGGCGATGTTTTCGATGGTGCTCACTTCATTATGCAGGAAATAGACCTGGCCGCCACGCTTGATCTCCCGTTGGCATGCCTCCTCGATCAGAGGGTCGTTCCATTCGCTGATGAAGGTCTTGATCGGGTGCCGATCCGTTGGCGGGGTGGCGATGATGGAGAGATCCCGGAGCCCCGACATGGCCATATTGAGTGTCCGGGGGATCGGGGTGGCGGTGAGTGTCAACAGATCTACCTCCGAACGTAGCGCCTTCAGCCGCTCTTTGTGACGCACACCGAAGCGGTGCTCCTCATCGATGATGGCCAGGCCCAGCTGCTTGAAGCGGATGCTTTGCTGCAATAGCTTGTGGGTACCGATGACGATGTCGATAGTGCCTTTGGTCAGCCCCTCGATGACCGCCTGCTGCTGCTTTCCGCTACGGAACCGGGAGAGGCTCTCCACCTTTACCGGCCAGTCAGCAAAGCGGTCAGAAAAGTTCTGGAAGTGCTGCTGGGCGAGCAGGGTGGTGGGTACCAGCACCGCCACCTGACGGCCGCCGTTGGCTGCTACGAAGGCGGCCCGCATGGCCACCTCGGTCTTGCCGAATCCCACATCGCCACAGACTACCCGGTCCATCGGCTGGGGGGATGCCATGTCCGTCAGTACCACATTGATGGCCTGCTGCTGATCCGGGGTCTCTTCGAACTCGAAAGAGGCGGCAAATTCGGCATATTCAGCACCAGGCGTCGGGAAGGCAAAACCCTGGCTGGCAGCGCGCTGGGCATAGATCGAGAGTAGTTCTGCGGCGACGTCTCGCGCCTTTTCCGCTGCCTTGCGCTTGATTCGTTCCCACTGGTCGCCGCCGAGGCGGTGCAGGGGGGCATGCTCCGGGGAGGCGCCGGCGTAGCGACCGATCAGATGCAGGGAGGAGACAGGCACATAGAGCTTGTCTCCCCGGGCATACTCCAGGGCCAGGAATTCGGTCTTCATTCCGCCCACTTCCAGGGTCTGGAGCCCCAGATAACGGCCAACACCGTGATCCTCGTGCACCACCGGGGCCCCGATGTGCAGTTCGGTCAGGTTACGAACCACTTGCTCCGCATCCCGGTGTTTAGCCCGCCGCCTTCGCTCCTGGCGTACCCGCTCGCCCAGCAGCTGGGTCTCGGTGATCACAGCAATCGATGGCTCCAGCCACAATCCCTGCTCCAGCGGTGCCACGGTGAGGCCGATCGGGTGATCGGAGTCGAGAAACGCACGCCAGCCCGAAACCAGCGCTGGCTGGATGCCGAAACCACCCAGGGTCTCGGTCAGCATCTCCCGGCGGCCGGTGCTCTCGGCCATGAACAGGGTCCGCTCCGGTCCGGAAGCCATGAAATGTTTCAGCGCTGTGGCCGGGTCGGTGGCACGTGCCTGAAATCCCAGCGGCGGCAGGGTATGGGTGTCGAAGTTGTGATAACCCGCATACCCTTTTCGACGGCGCTCGATCTCGGCATGTTGAAGCAGGATGCCTTGCTGCAGCTTCAGGTGGCTCGTGAGCTCTTCGCTCTGCAGGTAGAGCCGATCGGGTGGCAGCAGCGGCCGCTCGGTGTCGTGCCGGCGCTGTTTATAACGTTGCACGACCTGCTCCAGAAACAGCTCGGCCTGCTCGCGGGTCTGATCGAAGCTGATGGTCAGGACCCGGTCTGGAAGGAAATCGAACAGGGTGTCGGTGCGCCCGAAGAAAAGGGGGAGGTAGTATTCCAGGCCACCGGGGGCATTGCCCGCGCTCACCTCCCGATAGATGTTGCTGGATTGGGGATCTCCCTCGAAGGTGTTGCGATAGGCCTGACGGAAGCGGGTGATGCCTGCCTCGTCCAGGGGAAACTCCCGGGCCGGTAGCATCTCGATCCGGTCTACCCGCCCCAGGGTGCGCTGGGTCTCCGGGTCGAACGTCCGGATGCTCTCCACCTCCTCGTCGAACAGGTCGATACGATAGGGGAGTGGGCTGCCCATGGGGAAGATATCCAGCAGTGCCCCACGCACGGCAAACTCACCATGGGTCATTACCTGCGAGACGCACTCGTAACCCCCCTTTCCGAGTCGCTGCCGCATCCCTTCCAGAGAGAGTGAATCGCCAGGCTTCAGCAGGAAGGTGTGGGCCGACAGGTACTCCTGGGGGGGAGACGCTGCAACGCCGTACTCACGGGCACGGTCAGCACCCCTTTTTTCAGACCACCGATACGGTGCAGGGCCTGCAGTCGCTGGGAGATCAACTCAGGCAGTGGTGAAAAG
Source organism: Sedimenticola sp. (assembly GCA_030590525.1). Classification (GTDB taxonomy): domain Bacteria; phylum Pseudomonadota; class Gammaproteobacteria; order Chromatiales; family Chromatiaceae; genus JAUXBK01. Next base: position 6,066 of record JAUUYI010000018.1, read on the forward strand.
ACATCGTAAGGGAGGGTTTCCCAATCTGGCAGCAGCAGTGCGGGTATGGTCTCGTCGTCAATGAAGAACCGCAAGCCCTGGGTCAGTTGCGAGGCATTCTGCACATCATCCGTCAGCACCAGTATCAGGCCGTCGAATTCCCTGGCGGCGGATGCGATGGCGAGGACGTCACTCAGTCCGTACAGCTGACCCCACTGCAGCCTTTCTCCCGGTTTCCGGGGTAGAGGTGGGTGAAATAAGGTGGCGGGGCCTGCTGTGGCAGAAGGCTGATCGGGGCGGATTCGTGATTCCATAGAGCGGGGATTCTCGCACAACAGGCAGCTGGATCGAAATACCCCCCCGCCAATTCCCGTTGCATTTGACGTGCGTCAACGCACTATTTTGGTACGTGGTGTTATAAATGACGCATAGAATGCGCGGTCTGTAACTTAAAATAAACGGCGGTTTATGGGTATTGAAATCAACAGGATGCAGTTTCTGGCCGGGGATCTGAGCGGGAAACAGGCAGCTATGCGCCCCCCTTGGGCACTCCCAGAGGCAGCCTTTGTTGATCGTTGTACCCGCTGTGGTGATTGTATTCCAGCCTGTCCCGATGGGCTGATCACGGAGGGTAGAGGTCGGTTCCCCCAGATGGATTTCAGCCGGGGGGGTTGTGACTTCTGCCGCGAGTGTGTAGTCGTCTGCAAGCCCGGCGCACTGTTGCCGGATGAGGCGGGTGAGCAGGCACCCTGGAGACTGAAGGTGACTATCCTGCACAACTGTCTCTCACTCAACGCAGTGATATGCCGCTCCTGTGGCGAGGCCTGCGACGAGCGGGCGATTCGTTTCCAGCTGGAACTGGGGGGCGTTGCCCGGCCCGTTCTCGACCAGGAGGCCTGCACCGGCTGCGGCGCGTGTTTTGCCGTCTGCCCCATCAGCTCCATCCGTATTTCGCCTGTCGAGTCACAGGATCAGGCGGCTTGAGAGGAGAAACGACAAAACAATGAATGTTTGCAGTCTGATAGTCCATGCGCACCCGGAGCAGTGTGATGCCGTCAAGGCACGGCTCGAAGAGTTTCCCGGTGTGGAGGTGCATGGAGGAGAGGAAACAGGAAAACTGATCGTCACGGTGGAAGACGCGAACGAGGATTCGGTGGCCGACACCATGATGTCATTCAATGCAGTGGAAGGTGTGATCAGTTCGATTTTGATATACCACTATGGTGGGGACGATCTGGACGAGGAGGTAATCCGTGAAAGTAACTAGAAGAGATTTTATCAAGAGCAATGCCATTGTTGCAGCAGCGTCGGTGGCGGGCGTTACCCTGCCGGTGGCTAAGACCGCGCTGGCGGCCGATGACTGGGAAGAGGGTATCCGCTGGGATAAGGCGGCCTGCCGCTACTGTGGCACCGGCTGCAGCGTGTTGATGGGTGTCAAGGATGGCCGGGTAGTGGCCTCTCAGGGTGACCCGGATGCCCCGGTAAACAGGGGCCTGAACTGCATCAAGGGTTATTTCCTACCCAAGATCCTGTATGGAAAGGATCGCCTGACCAAACCGCTGCTGCGCAAGACCGATGGCAAGTACGACAAAAATGGCAAGTTTGAGGAAGTCTCCTGGGACGAGGCCTTCGACACCATGGCCGAGAAGTGGAAGGCTTCTCTCAAGGTCAGTATGGAAGAGAACAAGGGTAAACCGGTCGATAAGATGACCTCCCGGGTGGCCATGTTCGGTTCCGGTCAATGGACCGTGTGGGAGGGTTATGCCGCTTCCAAGTTGATGAAGGGCGGTTTCCGTTCCAATAACCTGGATCCCAACGCCCGTCACTGCATGGCCTCCGCGGTAGGTGCCTTCATCCGCGGCTTTGGCATCGACGAGCCCATGGGCTGCTACGATGATCTGGAACACGCCGATGTGTTCGTCCTCTGGGGCGCCAATATGGCCGAGATGCACCCCATCCTCTGGTCCCGCCTCACCGACACCCGTCTGACCAAGAAGGGCTGCGAGGTGCATGTGCTCTCCACCTATGAGCACCGCTGCTTCGAACTGGCCGACAACGGCATGGTGTTCACCCCCCAGACCGATCTGGCGATCCTCAACTACATCGCCAACTACATCATTCAGAACAAGGCGTATAACAAGGCGTTCATCGACAAGCACGTTCAGTTCAACAAGACCCCGACCGATATCGGCTATGGCCTGCGCCCGGAGGACCCGCGCGAGAAGGCGGCCAAGAACCGGGGCAAGGGCAAGTTGAGCAAGATCAGCTTCGAAGAGTACGCCAAGTCGGTGGAGCCCTACACCCTGGAGAAGGCGAGTGAGCTCTCTGGTGTGCCCAAGGAGAAGCTGCTCAAGCTGGCTAAGGTCTATGCCGACCCGAAAAAGAAGGTCTCCTCTTACTGGACCATGGGCTTCAATCAGCACACCCGTGGCGTCTGGGTCAACGGCCTCTGCTACAACGTCCATCTGCTGATGGGTAAGATCTCCGAGCCGGGCAACAGCCCCTTCTCGCTGACTGGCCAGCCCTCCGCCTGCGGTACCGCCCGTGAAGTGGGTACCTTCTCCCATCGCCTGCCCGCCGATCTGGTGGTGAAGAAGAAGGCGCATCGCGACTTTGCCGAAAAGATCTGGAAGCTGCCGGAAGGCACCATCCCCGGCAAACCGGGATACCACGCGGTACTGATGCACCGTATGTTGAAGGACGGCAAGCTGGACTGCTACTGGCAGCAGTGCAACAACAACATGCAGGCCGCCGCCAACATGAATGTCGAGAGTTACCCCGGCTGGCGCAACCCCAATGCCTTCATCATCGTCACCGATCCCTACCCGACGGTCTCCGCCATGGCGGCCGATCTGGTCCTGCCCACCGCCATGTGGATCGAGAAGGAGGGCGCCTACGGCAACGCAGAGCGGCGTACCCAGTTCTGGCGTGAGCAGATCGCTGCACCGGGTGAGGCCAAATCCGATCTCTGGCAGACCATGGAGTTCGCCAAGCGCTTCCAGATGGAAGAGGTATGGCCGGCCGAACTGCTGGACAAGGCGCCGGAATACAAAGGCAAGACCCTGTATGAGGTGCTGTACGAGAACGGTGAGGTCAACAAGTTCCCGAAACAGGAGGTCACCGACTCTGCCGGCAACGTCTATAACAACCATGAGATGGAACATTTCGGGTTCTATGTGCAGAAAGGTCTGTTCGAGGAGTATGCCGGTTTTGGCCGAGGTCATGCCCACGATCTGGCGCCGTACGACGACTATCACAAGACGCGCGGTCTGCGCTGGCCGGTGGTCGATGGCAAGGAGACACTGTGGCGGTTCCGCGAGGGTTATGACCCCTATGTGGCCAAGACCAATCCGGATGGCGCCAAGGGCGATGTCTTCTTCTACGGCAACAAGGCGAAGAACGGCGGTCGCGCCAATATCATCACGGCGCCTTACGAGCCGGCGGCCGAGCCACCCGATAAAGAGTACCCGCTCTGGCTTTGCACTGGCCGTGTGCTGGAGCACTGGCACTCCGGTTCCATGACCCGCCGTGTGCCTGAGCTCTATCGTGCGGTACCGGATGCAGTGGTGTTCATGCACAAAAAGGACGCTAAGAAGTACAAACTGCGCAACGGCCGGATGGCAAAGATCGAGTCCCGCAGGGGCGAGATCATCTGCCGGGTCGACACCCGGGGGCGTAACCGTCCACCCGAGGGGCTGATCTTCGTTCCCTGGTTCGATGCCAGCCGGCTGGTCAACAAGCTGACACTGGATCAGACCGATCCCCTCTCCAAAGAGACGGATTACAAGAAGTGTGCAGTGAAGATCAGTAAGGCATAAGAGGCGGAATGCCTGGTCCGGCGGGAGCCGGACCAGGCTTTCGAGGTGGAAGATAGAAGCTACCGATTCAATTTCAGAGCGGTGCCGATAATGGCAAACTCAGGCAAAGGTAAAGGTAAAGAGGTAAATCGTCGGCAGTTTATGGGCAATCTGCTCAGGACCGCCTGCGGGGTGGGCCTGATGGGGATGGGGCTGGGTATGTACTCCAGGCAGGCTTCGTCCCTGCCCGCCCTGGCGATTCGTCCGCCGGGAGCACTCCCGGAGGAAGAGTTCCTTGGCGCCTGCATCCGCTGTGGCCTGTGTGTACGGGATTGTCCATACGATATCCTCATGCTGGGGCAGCTGGGTGACGAAGTGGTGGCCGGAACGCCCTACTTTACCGCCCGTACCGGTCCCTGCGAGATGTGCGAGGATATCCCCTGTATACCGGCCTGTCCGACCAATGCGCTGGACCACGATCTCACCGATATCAACGACTCCCGGATGGGGTTGGCGGTGGTGGTGGACCAGGAGACCTGCATTGCCTTTCTCGGCCTGCGTTGCGAGGTTTGCTTCAATGTCTGCCCGATCCGGGGTGAGGCCATCACGCTCAACTATCAGCACAACAAGCGCTCTGGAAAGCACGCCCTGTTCATCCCGGTCGTGCACTCCGAGGCTTGTACCGGCTGTGGCCTGTGTGAGAAGGCATGCATCCTGGAGGCGGCGGCGATCAAGATCTTCCCGGCCCATCTGGCGAAGGGAGAACTGGGCAAACACTATCGTATCGGCTGGAAGGAGAAGGAGAAGGCCGGAAAGGCACTGGTAACACCCGACATAGAGCACCGGTACAACCTGCCGGAAGGTGTGCGCTATGACCTGCAGGGCGAGGGGTTGATCATCGAGTCGGAAGATAAGGGCGAACTGCCGGTCTCCTCCAACCCGCTGGATACCCTCAATCAGGGATTTGGAGGGGAGTAGTGGCCAAGAAAGCAAGACCCGGTGTCGAGGCCACCCAGACCAAGGGTTTCCTGAAAGCCCATCAGTGGCTGATCCTGAGACGCCTCAGCCAGTTCAGCATCCTCGGGTTGTTCCTGCTTGGGCCGCTGGCCGGCATCTGGTTTGTGAAAGGGAACCTCGCCTACAGCGAAACGCTGGGGGTGCTGCCCCTGACCGATCCCCACGTCCTGCTGCAGGCGGTGATGGCCGGGGTGGTTCCGCATCCGGATGCACTGATCGGGGTTGCGATCGTGCTGGCGATCTACCTGGTGGTGGGGGGCAGGGTCTACTGCTCCTGGGTCTGCCCGGTCAATCTGATCACCGACCTGGCCTGTTGTACCCGGCGGGTGCTGGATATCCGTTCCAGTACCCAGATCTCCCGCAACACCCGCTACTGGATGCTGGGCCTCACTCTGGTGCTGCCGCTGGTGACCGGCTCGATTGTCTGGGAACTGGTCAATCCGGTGTCGATGATGTTTCGTGGCATCGTCTTCGGCCTGGGTATGGCCTGGGTGATCCTGCTGGGGGTCTTTCTGTTCGATGTGTTTGTCTCCAAGGAGGGGTGGTGTGGCCGTGTCTGCCCGGTGGGTGCCTTTTACGGCCTGCTGGGGAGCAAGAGCCTGGTGCGGGTGGTGGCGGATGATCGCGATAAGTGCGACGACTGCATGGACTGTTTTGAGGTCTGCCCCGAGCAGCAGGTGATCCGCCCGGCCCTGAAAGGGGCGGACAAAGGGATAGGTCCGGTGATCCTCTCCGGCAGTTGCACCAACTGCGGGCGTTGTATCGATGTCTGTGCCGAGGATGTCTTCCACTTTGGAACCCGATTTGCCAACGAGAAACCAACTGCAGCCAAGATAGAGGAGAAGCCTTTTGTCGACGCGGCTTAATAATGTAACCGGTAATTCCAGATAGCGTGATGATGGAGAATGAGATGAAAAAGAAAATCGTAACCCTGTTAGCGGTCTGTGTGGTGATGATGTTTACGGGTGGAGCTATTGCGGGCGCCGTTGATTCCCTGCGGCTGGGTCAGGATCTGCAGGATATGTCCAAGGAGCCCGCAAAGAAGAAACAGATGGTGGTGGAAGGGGGCATTGAGCGGAGCTACGCGATACAGCCGCCGGTTATTCCCCATTCGATTGACAAGGATAAGATCAATCTCAAGGGGAATACCTGCATGAACTGCCACAGTGAAAAGACCTATGAGAAGAAAAAGGCGCCAAAGGCCGGTGACACCCACTATGTCAACCGTGACGGAAAAGTGACTGAGACGGTCGCCAGCCGCCGCTATTTCTGCGATCAGTGCCATGCCCCCCAGGTCAATGCGGAGCCGCTGGTGGAGAACACCTTCCAAGGGGCCAAATAGGGTCTGGCAATTGTGTTTTCGATGAACCCCCGGACAGGGTGCCGGGGGTGTTTTAGGAGCCTGTCGAACTTAGGATGAATCTACTGCGGAAAAGCCATTTTGGCCAGATTTTCCGATCGATTTCGTTAAATATGAATAACTATTCGCCTCAATCGATCGAAAAATCTGACTCAAAATGGCTTTCCCTCGCTACGATCACCTAAGTCCGTCAGGCTCCTAGTGGGATTTTTAACTTGAGGAAGTAAGGACAATACTAATGACTAAGGGTGCAAAAAAGGGGACTTTTGGTCTGCTGGTGATCGGAATCGTGTTTGGTATCGTTCTCTGGGGTGGATTCAACTGGACGCTGGCTATGACCAACACCGAGGAGTTCTGCATCTCCTGTCATGAGATGGAGGCAACGCCTTACGTGGAACTGGAGGATACAGTCCACTTCTCCAACAGGACGGGGGTACGCGCCACCTGCCCTGATTGCCACGTACCCAGGCCTTGGATCCACAAGGTCATTCGCAAAATTCAGGCATCCACTGAGCTCTATCACCATTTCATTACAGGTGATGTGGACACCCCTGAGAAGTTTGAAGCGAAGCGCATGCATCTGGCACAGAGTGTCTGGAAGGCGATGAAGGATACCGATTCCCGGGAGTGCCGCAACTGCCACAATTACGACTCCATGGACTTCGACAAGCAGGAGAGCCGCAGTGCGGATCAGCACGATGAGGCGATCGAAAACGGCTGGACCTGCATCGACTGCCACAAAGGTATCGCCCACTCCCTGCCGGAGGGATTCGATCCCGGCTGGAATACACCGGGTGAGGCGGAAGACGAAGGCTGAGAGTATATGCCTGCAATCGTAAGCACCCAGTAAACCCCATACATCGACGGGATTAACCGGGTGCTTGCCTGCAGTCCGTAAATATTTACCGGAAAACTAGCCTGGTAGACTTTTTCGATCAGGCTATTGTCTTTTCTGCAGGAAAGATGAAGAATCTGATCACCCCATCCAGAGAATCGGTACCATGACCGAATTGATTGACCCTTTTGGACGTAAAGTAGAATATCTTCGGCTATCTGTGACCGACCGTTGCGATTTTCGTTGTTTTTACTGTATACCCAAAGGATTCAAGGATTTCACAGAGTCCGAGAATAAACTCAGCCTCGATGAATTTGTGCGTCTGAGCCGCCTGTTCAGCGAGTTGGGGGTCGACAAGCTGCGTATTACCGGTGGTGAGCCGCTGGTACGGCGGGATATCGGGGAGATGGTCAGCCGTATCGGGGCACTCCCGGGGATCACCGACCTCTCCATGAGCACCAATGCCTCTCAGCTGGCCAGATACGCGAAGGATCTCAAAGAGGCCGGTATCCGGCGCATCAATGTGAGCCTGGACACCTTAAAGCCGGATCTCTTCAAAGAGATCACTCAGGGTGATCTGAATAAGGTGATCGCTGGATTGATGGCGGCAAAGGAGGTTGGCCTGCACCCCATCAAGATCAACATGGTGGTGATGAAGGGGTGCAATCTCGACGAGGTTGGTGAAATGGTGGATTTCTGCCTGGAGAACCACTTTACCCTCCGTTTCATCGAGACCATGCCAGTGGGTGCGGCAGGGCAGGATGCCCGGGACCACTATGTCAACCTGGACGAAGTACGCCGGACCCTGGAAAAGCGATTCGAATTCGAGCCGGCAAATATGACAGGTGCCGGCCCTGCCAGATACCTCAAGGTGAAGGGTGGGCGGCTCAAGATCGGCTTTATCACCCCCATGTCACAGCATTTCTGTGAGAGTTGCAACCGGGTCCGCCTCTCATCCGAAGGGACCCTCTACCTCTGCCTCGGGCAGGCGGATAAGCTGGAAATGAGACTGCTGATGCGGAAGGGGCTCACTGACGATGAGCTGAAGGGCGCCATCATTGAGGCCATTCGCAGAAAACCAGAGAAGCATGAGTTCAACGACCGGCCCGGACAGGTGGTCCGGTTGATGTCCATGACCGGCGGCTGATCACCGGTTTGTCCTGCCCTTTACCCATATCTTTTAAAACTCACACGGAGACGCGGAGGCACGGAGAAAA
>JAUUYI010000338.1 GCA_030590525.1 Sedimenticola sp.
CTCGAAATCAGCGACGATGCAGCCCTCTACTTCACCTCCGGCACCACTGGAATGCCTAAGGCAGTACGGCTGACCCACCGCAACCTTGAACATGCCTGCTACCTGGAAAACCAGCACCACCGGCAGACCCGCCATGACACCTTCCTCTGTATTCCCCCGCTCTACCACACCGGAGCCAAGATGCACTGGTTCGGCAGTTTCATCGTCGCGGCACCTGCGGTAATCCTGAAAGGTATCCGGCCGGAATGGATACTGGAGGCAATATCCGAGGAGCAGGTCACCATCGTCTGGTTACTGGTCCCCTGGGCCCACGATATCCTGATCGCACTGGAGAGTGGGGAACTGAATAGCGACGATTATCGGCTGGAGCAGTGGCGCCTGATGCATATCGGTGCACAGCCCGTGCCCCCGGCCCTGATCACTGCCTGGAAAGAGCGTTTCCCCCATCACGACTATGACACCAACTACGGCTTGACCGAAACCACTGGCCCCGGCTGCGTGCACCTGGGGCTGGAGAACGGCCACAAGATCGGTGCCATCGGGGTGCCCGGATTCGACTGGGAGTGCCGTATTCTGGATATGGAGGGGGGCGTGCGCCCGGTCCCGGAGGGGGCGCCCGGTGAACTGCTGGTGAAGGGGCCGGGGGTCATGAAAGAGTACTACCGTAGCCCCGCGGCCACCGCCGAATGCCTGGAGGACGGGTGGCTGCGTACCGGGGACATCGCCCGCCGGGACGCAGATGGTTTTATCTGGCTGGTGGACCGCAAGAAGGATCTGATCATCACCGGCGGCGAGAACGTCTCCCCGGTGGAGGTGGAGAGCTTCTACATGGCTCATCCCATGGTGCATGATGTGGCTGTGATCGGCACCCTGGATGAACGCATGGGAGAACTGGTCACCGCCATAATTCAGCTCAAGCCAGGCTGCACCCTCAGCGATTCTGAGGCACTGGAGTTCTCGCAGGGACTGCCCCGCTACAAGCGCCCGCGTATCATCCATTTCGCCCCGGTTCCCCGCAATGCCACGGGCAAGATAGAAAAGCCGAAACTACGGGAGCAATATGGGGGGATAAAAGCAGGACCGAGGATAAAAGCAGGGCCGAGGTCCTAGGAAAAACAGGACCTTAGGAAAAGAAAAAAAGGCTCTATCCGGATCTCTCAACGGTCAGAGATGGCTGGATGGCCCTTGGGCGCTGCATTGACAGCACCTCTGGCTCGTCCGTAAGTGTGCGGTTCTGGGGACAGTTTACTTATCTCCCCAGTTCTTGATTTTCCCAGCATTCAAATTACGTATGCTGTCTCTGAATTTCCCAGCCAGGCTGCGCGAAATCCTGGCAGCGGATTTTGGGGTTCAAATAAATCTGTCTTCTTCGTGCACTGAATTCAAAAGCGTTCCTCCCGGCTGTGCCAGATCCGGGTAATCAGAACCGTGTGTGGCTTCAATCTATAGCGAATGGTGTAGCCACCTTTTCCAAAAGGAGCATATAGATCGTTGAACATTTCACAGCCGTCATCCTGACATGGTATACCGGCTCGCGGGTTCTTTTTCAGCAGGTTTACAGCATCCATTATTCGTTGGCCAGCTTTTTTTGCGGCGTTGGGATTTTTACTTTTTATAAACTGCCGCAGCCTGGCAACATCTTGCGCGGCCTCAGGCAACCATTCTATTTTGTAATCGGGCACGCCTTCTCCTCGTCTTCACCCCACGACTCCAGCCATTCCACCATCGCGTCATGCTCGACCATCTCTCCGGTCATCTCATAGGCCTCCCAGCGCTCCAGGGTTTCCTGTCGCCGCTGCTCCTGAATTTCCAGTCGGTCAAGGTAGTCTCGCAACGCCTCTTTGGTGAGGTAACTTTTTGATCGTTTCGTTCTTTTCGCTAACACCGTCAGGCGTTGTTCAAGCTCGGGGTCTAATCGGACACCTAACATAACCATTTCTCCATGATTAAACATTGTTAAATTTTGTTTAACAATACCATACTTCGGCCCTCACGCACCAGTTGGGCGAGGGTTCCGGTTTCAGAAAGGCCGGCTTCAAGGCGGTCCATGAGATCACATTTGCCCGCACTACTCGCTAAAATGTGGCACCGCTTTCCGTCCCTACTGATCCGCTATGTCAACTCCGATCAAGCAGCCGTTTGAGCTTGTGTGTCCAGATCCATTAGTGTCTCGGCATAATTCCCTGTGCTAACATCCACATGCATCACATATATTCTGGGAGTATCCCTGGTCGAGTTACCGTGCCAACGCACGGGGTGAGCATTCTGTGCTGTTGACACATCACCCGATCTACACTGCTTTGGGAAACGATGATGAGGTGCGACAGGCGGCATACCGTGAACTGTTCCGCGACCAGTTTGATCCGGGAATGGTCGACGAGATTCGCACGACGACGAATGGCAACTATGCCTTGGGTAATCCACAATTTCAGGCGCAAGCTACCGTTGCGCTGGGGCGACGCTTGACGCCGGGGAAATCAGGGCAACCGAGGAAGAGAAAAGAACAGGAGTCGCAGGAGTTTTTCGCTGACGGGTGATGGACCAAAACCGTGGTCTGTCCCCTATTATTCCCTATTATTCTATATAATCGCCCCATGGATGTATCCCACATACTGGATGGCCTGAACGATGCCCAGCGCGAGGCGGTCTCTGCGCCGCCGGGCGGTATGCTGGTGCTGGCGGGAGCCGGCAGCGGCAAAACCCGGGTACTGGTGCACCGTATCGCCTGGCTGGTCCAGGTGGCGGGGGC
>JAUUYI010000165.1 GCA_030590525.1 Sedimenticola sp.
GCCTGGCTGGTTCCGACCAGCACCACGCCATCCCCGGCACCGGGTCCACCGGAGATCTCCAGCTCGGTATCGACGTTCCATATCAGCTCACCCGTCTCTGCATCGAACGCGCTGACCTCACCACCCGCCTCTGCGGCGTAGATCGTTCCCTCATGAAAGTAAGGGACCAGACTCAGCCTCTGATCCTCGGAGCCGCCCCCCACCGAGCGACTCCAGAGGGTCCTTGGATGGATCTCATTATCCAGGTCGACCAGATCCGCCGGCTGTTCCGTGTTGTCACTGGAAAACCAGCCCATACTCCCGCAGCCAGTCAGCAACAGAAGTGGGAGCAGTAACGAGAACCGCATCTTCGATCGGCCCATCAAGAACCTTCGACCACCGCCAGATCTTCCAGCTTCATCCTGACTACGGCCGTATTGCCAACACCGGTGACCAGGGCTTCGAGGTAGGCATTACGCGCCCCCTCCCGGTCCCCTCTCGCCAGTGCGATATCCCCCTTCAGCGCTGAGAACTCTCCACGAAAACTGTCATCCTCTGCGGCCGCTACCACAGCAGCAGCTCCCTCGGTATCGCCTTCACTGATCAGAGTCCGTGCCAGACGCAGGCGCACAATCTGCTGCAGTGGCTGACTGCTCTCCTTCTGCTCCACCTGCTTCAGCACCGCCTGTGCTCCGACTTGGTCGCCCTGCTCCAGCTTCACCCTGGCCAGGATGAGTGAGGCAAAGGTATCGTAGGTACCACCCTGAAACTCACTGATGATGATCTCTGCCTGTTTGGCGGCTACCTCGTTGTTCCCCGCTGCCAGCGGCTGGCTCATCTGCTCAAACAACATCGACGCCTGACCGGCCATCTGTTGTTGATGCTGATTCCAGTACTGCCACCCGAACACGGCACCCAGTCCGATAACGACACCGGCGACGACCGATTTGCCATTCTCTTTCCACCATTTTTTGAGCGCTTCAACCTGCTCTTCTTCTGAAAGGGTTACGTCAACCATACTCTCCTCGTTGAGTCACCAGACGTGCTGATGAGCTCGCTAGTTTGCTATCCTGCCCCCGTGCTCCGCGTGGGGGGGCCAGTTTAATCAAAACGCCTCCGACAGAAAAAACTCTCGGAGTCCATCGAACGCGACCTCCCGCTGCTCTGCCGCCTGCCTCAACGGTTTGATCCCTACCACGCGTCGATTCAGCTCATCTTCACCCAGCACCAGTGCATAGCTGGCTCCACTGCGATCTGCCTTCTTGAACTGGCTCTTGAAACTTCCGCCACCGCAATGGCTGATCAGGCGCAGGCTGGGGAGCTCATCCCGCAGCCGTTCCGCCAACAGCATCCCCTGATTCTGAGGCTCCCCGGCAGCCAGCACCAGGTAGGCATGCGGTACATTCAGGCCCTGCCCTATCCCCTGCTCCTGAAGCAGCGCAACCAGCCGTTCGACACCCATGGCAAAACCGATCGCCGGGATCGGGCGTCCGCCCAGTTGTCCCACCAGACCATCATAGCGCCCACCGGCACAGACCGTACCCTGGGCCCCAAGCCGGGTGGTCACCCACTCGAATACGGTACGTGAGTAGTAGTCCAGCCCCCGCACCAGCCGCGGATTGACGCGGTAGCTGAGCCCGATTGTGTCCAGCCCCTGACGAATGGCATCGAAGTGCTGGCGTGACGCCTCTCCCAGGTGCTCCATCAGCGAGGGAGCAGCATCGATCAACGGTTTCATGGCAGGGCTCTTCGAGTCCAGAATCCGCAGCGGGTTGGATCCGAGCCGACGCAGGCTCTCCTCATCCAGCTGATCCCGGTGCGCCGACAGATAGGCCACCAGCTGCTCCCGGTAAACCCCGCGTTCTTCTACAGTACCCAGGGTGTTGATCTGAAGCTCAGGTTCATCCAGCCCCAGGGCCTGCCAGAAACGACGGGTGACCAGTATGATCTCCAGGTCGATATCCGGCCCGGCCAGCCCGTAGGCCTCTGCACCGATCTGATGAAACTGGCGGTAACGCCCCTTCTGCGGACGCTCGTGCCGAAACATTCCCCCCTGATACCAGAGCCGCTGCACCTGGTTGTGAAACAGGCCGTTCTCTATCCCGGCACGGACACAGCCGGCGGTCCCTTCCGGTCGCAGGGTCAGACTGTCACCATTCCGGTCCTGAAACGTATACATCTCTTTTTCGACGATATCAGTCACCTCACCGATAGAACGCCGAAACAGCTCGGTCATCTCCAGCATCGGGGTTCGGATCTCTCGATAACCATACTGGCCGAGTACATCCTTCACCCGCGCCTCAAGAAACTGCCACAGGGGACTCTCATCAGGCAGGACATCGTGCATGCCACGGATGGCCTGGATATTCTTTGGCATATCGGTTACCCGGGGTCCAGGGTGAAACGGGCCACGTTGCCACGGATGTAGGGGGTCAGGTCAAATGGTTTGCCAGCAACGGTTATACTCACACTGTTGGCGTTGCCCAGCACCACCGTGTAGGGAGGTGTACCACCAAGCGCCCGCCGGGTGCCTGCTTTCATCTCGCCCTGCAGCTTGAAGCTGCCACTGGCATCCTGGATCTTTACCCAGGAGACTCCGCCGAAGCCGAGCATTACCCCACTGGCAGCGGCAGCAGATGCGACTGGCTCAGGCTGCGCCTCTTCAGGCTCAGCGGCCGGAGCCACCGCCCCACCAATACGCTCTGCGGCACCTCTCATCTGCGCCGATCCCTCTCCATCTGCAGCCGACGTCTCCTCCTGGGTGTCATCTTCCGGAAGCGCCTCCTCCTGGGGCGGGAGCCTCAATATTCCCTCTCTACTCAGATCCGCTTCCGGCACTTCGTCGTCGCTCATACCAGGGAGTGGAGGTGAGACAGCTTGTTCCAGCAATACGCCACCCGTTTCTGCAAACAGCTCTGACCCGTTGTCCCCCGATTCCATCACCGACGGCCACTGCAGATACCCCCGCCACCAGATCACCATCAGGGCAATCAGGCCGACAACGATTCCCCAGGTGATCAGCCGAACCAGTAAATGACCACTTCCCACCTCGTGCCGGACCTGCGCGATATGCAACTCCGGCTGCTGCATCTGGCCATCATGCAATTCGTGATAAGCGGCCAGCAGTGGTTCCGCGGGAACGCCCAGCAGTCGGGCGTAGTTACGCAGGTATCCCTGAATAAAGACCGACCCCGGAAGCAGCTCATACTGATCTGCCTCCAATGCCTCCAGTTTCTCCTCGCCCAGATGCAACAGTGCCGCCACTCTCGGCAGTTCCAGTCCATGGGCCTCCCTTATCCGTTTGAGACGTTGGCCGGGGCCAGTCGCATGATTCTCCGGCGCCTCTTCTATCTCCTCAGGTTTCATCGGCTCTCCAACTCTCTCAGGAGCTGGGTTTCCTCTGAATCAGGAAAATTGTTCTCCAATTTCATGGTATAACTCGCCACCCTCTTGTCGTCCCCCAGTTTGTGCGCGACCTGGATCCCCATCCACAGTGACTCTGCTGTCGGCCTGGCCACGTCCATGTAGCGATTCAGATAATCCCCAGCCTTCCGGTAGTTGCCTTCATCGAGACGCAACCGGGCCATCTCCAGCAACGCCAGCGGAAACTGCCGATTGCGCTTCAGCGCCTGACTCAGATAGATCTCCGCCTGCCGTAGATCCCCCTCACTTTTCTTGCAGATCGCCGCATTGGTCCAGGCGATCTCCGGGTTGCCGTAGAGGGGATTTTCCAACGCCAGCATAAACTCCTTCTCCGACTCGCTATAACGGTTCTGACGGCATAGAAAGGTACCATAGGCATTGCGGATATAAGCGTTGCGCGGGTTAAGTTCAATCGCTTGCCGGAAATGCTTTTCCGCCACCGTCTGTTCACCCAGCCGGGCATAGATCAGCGCAATCACATTATGGGCCTGGGCATTGTCCGGCTCCACCGACACGGCCTTCTGGGCCTGCCGCAGGGCGATATCATACCGTCCTCGCTGCAGGTATGCGACGGCCAGTTTGACATAGACATTACCCGCACCCGGAGTGCCCTCCTGGGCCAGACCCCCACTCTCGTCGTTGCGGTCCAAGGATCCGCCGCCACAACCGGAGATCCCGATGGTTGCAATGAGGACAACAACAAATATCGACGCAAAACGCTTTTTCATACTCGCCCTCCGGTGACATTGACCAGTGGTATCCGCCGCAGTTCCCGCCGACTGCGGTCCTTCACCCTTCCTACCAGTTGGCCACAGGCAGCATCGATCTCTTCACCCCGGGTCTTGCGGGTCATGGATATGATTCCCGACTTCATCAATCGCTGGCGAAACGCCTCTATGCGTTCCGGGGGGGAACTGCGATAACGCGTGCCGGGAAACGTGTTGAACGGTATCAGATTCAATTTCGAAGGGGTCCCTTCCAGCAACCGGATCAACTGCCGGGCATGCTGAATGGAATCATTGACCTCATCCAGCATCACATACTCCCAGGTGATCTTGCGCCGCCGATCACCACGGATGAACTCCCGGCAGGCGGGTATCAGTTGCTCCAGCGGGTATTTCCGGTTGATTGGCACCAGCTGGTCCCGCAGCGCGTTGCTGGGGGCATGCAGAGAGACCGCCAGGCTCACGTCGCTGAGCTCCCGCAACCGATATATTGCCGGGACTATACCTGAAGTACTTAGCGTAACCCTATATTTAGAAAGCATATAGGTCAGATCATCCTGCATGATATTCATGGCGCTGACCACCGCATCAAAGTTGGCCAGGGGTTCTCCCATACCCATCAGCACCACATTGGTAAGGGGACGGTCGGTCTCCCGCACGGCCACCCAGACCTGGCCGATGATCTCCGCTACCGTCAGGTTGCGGTTGAACCCCTGCTGGGCAGTGGAGCAGAAACTGCAATCCAGGGAACAACCCACCTGGGTCGACACACAGAGGGTATTACGTTCCCCATCCGGTATGTAGACCGCCTCGATCCGGTTATCGCAGTCCAGCTCCAGCAGCCACTTGTGGGTGCCATCCCGGGCCGGTTGGTCTAGTATGATCCCGGGCACCCGGATCTCGGCAACCTCTTCGAGCTGGGAGCGAAGTCGCTTGGAGAGATCGGTCATGGCGTGAAAGTCGGTCACCCCGTGCTTGTGGATCCACTTCAGCACGTTGCGACCGTGGAACGCCTTAGACCCGATCCCCTGGAAGAAGGCCTCCATGGCCTTCCGGTCCAGTTCCATCAGATTGGTTTTCCGTTGCGTGGTCAAGCCAACCTCAGCGCGTCCGCTCGCAAACGCCTTCGGGGAAGAAAAACGCAATCTCCACCTCGGCGGTCTCCGGTGCATCGGAACCATGTACCGCATTCTCGTCCACGGTCTCCGCAAAATCCGCACGAATGGTGCCAGCCACGGCCTCCTTCGGATTGGTAGCGCCCATCACTTCTCGATTTTTGGAAATGGCATTCTCACCCTCGAGCACCTGCACCATAACCGGGCCGGAGGTCATGAACTCTACCAGGTCGTTGTAGAAAGGACGCTCCTTGTGCACCGCGTAGAACTCACCCGCCTGCCCCGGGGTGAGCTGCAGCATCTGGGAGGCAACGATCCTGAGGCCCGCATCCTCGAACCGGCTGTAGATCTGACC
>JAUUYI010000202.1 GCA_030590525.1 Sedimenticola sp.
ACCAGGACGGTGGGGTCCGCATTACTCACCGCAATCAGCTCTCCCGAGAGTTTCAGCAGGGTCAGTTCCGAGGCACCGAAACGTTCCCGCAGAGACTCCAGGCTGAGGCTGAGTGCTGCTATCGAACTGTCGCTGAGTTCCAGCAGCAGGTTCTGGGTAGTCTTCAGACGCTCACGCTTGTGCAGGTCCAGTGAGGCCTGACTCAGCTCCAGCGCATCCTCCATCGCCTGATCGATCTGAACATTGAACCAGCTGTCGATGCCCTGGGAGAGAAACTGCTGTGAATAGTAGAAGACAACAGTGGGTGGTACCAGTGAGAGCACCACGAATACGGTTGCCAGGCGGGTGGTCAGTCTGGAGCCCGCTGCATGCCGGCGGTAGCTGATGAACAGCTGTACGATGTTTACACCCACCACCGCCACCATGGCGAGCAGGCCGAGGATGCTGGCGAGCAGCAGGGGTATGAAGAGCTGGCTCAACTCTTCGGTGTTTTGCACCGCGCTGCTCATCAGGTGCAGCGATACCAGCACCAGTGCAAGCAGAGACAGTACCGGCAGTGCGCCGGCTGTCAGTCGCCTCAGGGTGTGAGACGCCATGTTCTCCACTCGCTGGAGAGGTTCCACGACGGCGTGAGGTAGGCCAGGGGGCGGAGCGGCAGCGGCAGTGATTCGATATCCAGTTCAGCTTTTACTGACAGCCGGTAGCTCTTACCCCGGGTCAACTCCTTTTGGGTGAGCAGTGGGTAGGTTGGCAGATTACCCAGGGCGTCGAGCGCAGACTCCAGGGTGACGAAATTCTGCTGTGTTCCGGTATGTAGATCGATCACCTGATAGACCGAAGGGAGGGGAAGGTAGCGGAGCTGGTAGCGCAGCCGGATATCCAGCAGGTCACTCCTCCACCACCAGGCATCCTCATTTCGCAACTCGACAAAGACATCCAGTGTCAGTGGCACACCATTTTCGAGTGCCTCGAGCACTCGATCGGAGAAGTGGTAGTCGATGCGGGCGGACATGATGTAGCTGCCCTTCTCCAAGCGGGTGGAGAGCTCAGGGATTTCAAATTCCGCTGCGCCAGCAGGCGCTGCCAGTGTGCTGAGCGATAGCAGTAGTGCAGCGATCAGCAGGCATTTTTTTGGTAATTGATGTATCAGCAAGTCTCAGGCCTTTTGCAGACAGGCGTAATAGAACCCATCCATCGTATCGTCACTCGGCAGGATCTGGCGGCCGAACTCACAGGCGTGGCCCCAGGTGCTGTTGATGGTTTTCTCACGGGCATCTTCCGTTGCTGCCAGGAACCGCTTCACCTGCGCACTGTTCTCTTCCGGCAGCAGTGAGCAGGTGGCATATAAGAGCATACCCCCTGACTTCAGCAAGGGCCACACGGCATTCAGAATTCTTGACTGGCGAGCCGCAAGTGGAGGGATGTCATCCGCTTTGCGTAGCAGCTTGATATCCGGGTGCCGGCGAATGACGCCGGTGGCGGAACAGGGTACGTCCAGCAGGATTCGCTGATAGCTGCGCTCAGCCCAGGCCCCTTCGGGCCGGGTGGCGTCACCCACCTGAATCTCTGCCGTCAGCCCCAGTCGCCCGATGTTCTCCCGTACCCGCGCTAGTCTTCCTGCATCGATATCAACTGCGGTCAGCGTGACGCCTTCTGGCGCGGATTCCAGAATATGTGCGCTCTTGCCGCCGGGGGCGGCGCAGACATCCAGCACCTGGTCACCCCGTTGCAGGTCGAGCAGCGTTGCGGCCAGCTGGGCGCCTGCATCCTGCACTGAGACCAGCCCCTGTGCGAACCCGGGCAGGTCAATGGCATCCATGGGTTGCTCCAGTACTGCTGCCGACGGTATTCCCGGTATCGACTGTGCCGGCACGGCTGCCTGCCGTAATCGCTCAAAATAGTCCGGTTGGCTTATCCGCGCCAGATTGATTCGCAGCGTCATGGGGGGGCGATGGTTGGCGGCTTCGAGCAGCACGTTCCAGCGATCCGGCCACTCCTTTTGCAACGCCTCTATCAGCCATTGCGGGTGGGCATAGCGTGCCGGCAGATCTCGATCAACCCGGGTCAGCAGCGCTCCGCGCTCCCGCAGAAACCGGCGCAGCACACCGTTGACCAGGCCGGTCGCCCAAGGCTTGTCCAGCACCCGTGCCGCTTCCACTGTCTCTGCCACCGCTGCGTGCGGGGCGACCCGCATGTACTCGAGCTGATAGAGGCCGAGCAGAATCAGGGCATGGAGATCCCCATCTCTGGGTTTGAGGGGGTGTTTCAGCAGTAATTCTGCCAGCGGGGCCAGTCGTAACCACCAGCGGGCAGTGCCGAAACAGAACTCTTTCAGCAGTCCGAGATCCCTGGCTGGCACACTCTCCGTCGCCCCTGCCAGCAGCTCTGACAGGGAGCGCCCGGCCGTCAGCTGTTGCAATAGCCGGGCTGCGGTAGCCCTCGGGTCGCCTGATCTACCGCGGCGGCGTTTCAAGGACCACCCCACTCAGATCGTGGGCATTGAGAAAATCGGCAGCGTCCATGGCTCGCTTTCCTGGCAGCTGCAGTCGTCGGATACGCAGCAGGCCATCTCCTGTGGCCACATCGATGCCCTCCCTGCTGGTGGCCATCACGCTACCCGGAGATCGATCGACCGCCCCTGGTTGCAGGCTGCTTTCCCAGACTCGCAGGATCTTGCCATCCAGTCCGGTCTGCGCCACCGGCCAGGGGTTGAATGCACGGATCTGGCGATCCAGTTCCAGGGCGCTGCGGTTCCAGTCGAGTTGCGCCTCGCTTTTCTCCAGCTTATGCGCATAGGTGGCTTGGGCATCGTTCTGAGGCTGTGGACTCAGGGTCCCGTCCAGGATCCCCGGCAGCGCCTCCATCAGTGCATCCGCCCCTATCAGCGACAGTTGATCGTGTAAGCTGCCGCCGGTCTCCGCGCTGCCGATAGGACAGGGGCGCCGCAGCAGCATCGGTCCGGTATCCAGTCCCGCTTCCATCTCCATGATGGTGATTCCACTCTCTGCATCCCCGGCCAGAATGGCCCGCTGGATGGGTGCGGCTCCACGCCAGCGGGGAAGCAGGGAGGCGTGTATGTTGATGCAGCCGAGCCGTGGTGCATCCAGTACCCTGCGTGGCAGGATCAGGCCATAGGCTACCACCACCATCAGGTCGGCGCCCAGGCTCTCCAGTCGGGCCAGATCCTCCTCACTCTTGAAGTTGATCGGCTGATAAATCGGGATATCTGCCTTCTGCGCCAGTTGTTTGGCCGGGCTGGTAAGCAGTTTGCGGCCGCGCCCGGCGGGCCGATCGGGTTGGCTGTATACCGCGACCGGCGGGTGCCCGGTATCCAATAGCGCCTGCAACGGCGGCACTGAGAAGCCGGGGGTCCCCGCAAATATGATTTTCAGTTTGTCGTTCATGGTTTTTGATGCAGATCCCATAATTGGTTGCCCATCTGGATGGGCGCAGCATCCAGTATTCAGAATGAAAAACAGAGGAACCTTCCCGAGCCTGGAGTGATCCCATTCTGACTTCTGAGACCCAGGTCTCATCAATCCAGTCGGTTCCGGGTTAAAAAGTGGTCACAAGCTGAGCGAGGTTGCGGGTGAAAGGCGATAACGACTTCAGAGGGCCGGTTGCCGAATGGGTTCGTCGTTTGGTTTCTGGCGGCGTTCCTTCTCCAGTTTTTTGCGGATGCGCTGCCGTTTGAGATTTGACAGATAGTCCACGAAAAGCTTTCCCTCCAGGTGATCGATCTCATGCTGAATGCACACGGCAAGAAGCCCATCCACATCCATTTCGAGCGGATTGCCCTCACGGTCAAGGGCGCGGACCCGTACACGCTCGGCACGCTGCACCTTTTCGTAGAAACCGGGTACCGAGAGGCATCCCTCCTCCATCTCCTCCTCGCCGGATTTTTCCAGAATCTCCGGGTTGATCAGGTACAGCGGGTCATCGTGGTCATCCGATATATCAATCACCACCACCCGCCTCGGGTCGTTGACCTGGATCGCGGCCAGACCGATCCCTGGCGCTTCGTACATGGTCTCGAGCATGTCATCCAGCAACTGGCGTACCGAGTCGTTCACCTGTTGCACGGATTTCGCCCGGCTGCGCAATCGGGGGTCAGGAAATCGAAGTATGTTCAGTGTTGCCATCCGTATCTCTGTGCTTCAGTAAATTAATCCGCTAACATAATGATGATACAGGATTATAAACGATAGTTCCGTTTTGTGGACCTCAAGGTTCAGTGACCGAAGCCGCTAACTCATCAGAGTAGTTCCGCTAACTATGCGAAAACCAAGGAAGTATCATGCGTAAGCACTATCACCGACTTGCCTGTCTGCTGCTGGGCCTGCTCCTCTCCTTCAATCTGATGGCTGCCGAAGAGGTGGCGCTGAACCCGGCTCATCCAGACCGTTATGTGGTGGTAAAGGGCGATACATTGTGGGATATCTCCGGGCGCTTTCTGAGAGAGCCCTGGCGATGGCCTGACGTCTGGTATGCCAATCCCCAGATCGCTAACCCCCATCTGATCTATCCGGGGGATGTCATCGAGTTGAGTTACGTGGATGGAAAACCGCGCCTGACTCTGAAACGCGGTTCGCTGATCAAACTTTCGCCCCAGACCCGGATCGAGGACCTGACGCAGCCGATACCGACTATTCCGGTCGATGCCATCTTCCCGTTTCTAACCCGCTCTTACGTGATGCCTGCGGATTGGAAAAGGAAACAGATAGATGCGGTGCCCTATGTGGTTAGCTTCGGTGTTGAGCATCTGGTGGGCGGCAATGAC
>JAUUYI010000049.1 GCA_030590525.1 Sedimenticola sp.
GTCAGAAATACAGCCCGTATTCCGCTCCTTCGGAAAATCCCTTGTGAATCCAAATCTCTGCGCGATCATCTCGCCCCCTGGTGAGAAATGCGGGTTAACTGGGCGCCGACTGCAGCATTAGTATTTTATAATACTTTAATTACTTGATAAACAAGCAATTTTTTCTTGCAATCCTGTTGCGCTGCAATTACCCTGTAGCCGTGTGGTTAAACTGCCCGTATTTTTTACTCTAAAATTTGAAGCCCGCCAAGAGGCAGATTACGAAGATTGAAGGAGAAGTTTATGAGTGCTATTGGCCAGAAAATTGGAAATGTGTGTGTTTGGTGCACCGGTGCCGCCATCATGGCGCTGTCTGTGATTACCGTAGGGGTGTTGATCTGGGTCGGCATGTTGTAGTCGCCGGCACCCGCCTGCTGCCATCACTCCCCGGTCCCGGTGAGTGGTGGCAAATTACTCGATAGGCGAACGGTCGACATCAACCTTTCGTTGCAGGACTTCTGCATCACCCTCACCCGGTTACTCAACTACTTTTAAGCGGATGATTATCGGGGAGCTGTTTTGAAATCCAGATAGCGAGCTTGTGTCTCATACCCGGATCGCCCATCTGCTCTTTGGCTAACGGTTGAATCTGCTTATCGTGGACCAGCAGCCGGTAAACAAATTCAACCTTCAGCCGCTGTGAATCGGTCTTCTCAAACTCTGCAGCGCCCCGCTTCTCGGCATAGATCATACCGACACGAATAGCCTCTTTGAGCAGTTCCTTTTCGTTCTCCAGCTTTTTCATACCGTCGCCTCTGTTCTCGTAAGCACCCAGTTAAACCCATACCTCTATTTTCACAAGCAATAATAAACCCGCCGAAGCGGGTTTAGTAAAATTTAAAGTAACTCCAAAGCATGCTGAATAGTTACAATTTAAACCGACTTCCTTCTTCGCGCAAATCCCAGACCTGCAAGGCCAAGGCTGAACAATGCGAAGGTGGCGGGTTCAGGAACGGAGGAGTCCAAACGGGTAAAGAACCCTGCCGGAACACCTCCCACTCCATCACCTTGTACCGTCAAGTTGTGGGCACCAGCACTCAGCAGGGTCTCGCCATGCTGATATGAGGCTGATGTCCAACCCTCTTGTCCCAGGGTGTCTCCAACAGGAAAAAGTGTGGCCTGCGCGCCGTCGAGCAAGGTAGTCAGAATAAGTGAACCAAAGTCATAAACGAAAAACTGATCACCTGTAACGAACTGGTCTGTTATCCGAAAAATTGCCGAGCTAGCAAGATCATATACGTAAGGAGAGTCGAGCGAATCAGCAGACTCAGCGTCAATTTCGTCAGATGTCCAACCGGCGTCAAGCACGGGAGCTGGCGCCGGCAAATCCGGGTCATAATTTAACGGGGATGGGGATGCCTGAGCTGTACCAACAAAGAGAAGAAGCCCACATAACAGGCCATTACGGATATTATTCGTTGCTATTAACATTTGTTCGCCTCTAATTTTGCATATGGTATTTACGTGTAGAATATGTCTTAGCAATATTCGTACCATGCAATACTTTCAGTAGGTTACGTCTCCCCAGCACAAGGATTGTAAAATTTACTGACACAAATGGCACTTACTTAAGCTTAAAAGCCCCGTCATTGCGAGCGTAGCGTGGCAATCTCCCTGGTCGTACGGGGTTCTGGAGATTGCTTCGTGCCTCGCAGTGACGACTATTTTTGTTTAAGTAAGCGCCATTCGGGTCAGACTCGATTGATCCCATTTCGCGGGCAGGCCTGCTTCTACACCTTAAGGTTGGGGGCACGCCCATGCGGCGAATATGGCGGCTATGATGTTCACGGTGAGCACTGCATGGTGGTCATGGGAGGTTGTGGAGGAAGCGTTGTTGACAGGGCCACCCCGGCAGGATGCCGGGATCGACCAGGGACGTATTCACAACACCTTCCGGAACAAACAACCCATAGCCACCGTGGCCCACGGGTAAAGCTGAATAGTCACTTATCTGTTAACCAGCAACCGATCCAACTGGTTGGCAAAGGCCTGGCGATCAGCCTGACTGAGCGATGCCGGTCCCCCTGTATCTATTCCGCTGCTGCGCAGGGTGTCCATAAAATCCCGCATGCTCAGGCGCTGGCGGATATTCTCTTCGGTGTAGAGATCACCGCGTGGATTAAGGGCCATGGCGCCGTTGGCGATGGCCTCGGCAGCCAACGGAATATCCGCGGTTATCACCAGGTCCCCTGCTTCCACCTGCTGCACGATGTGGTTGTCTGCAACGTCAAAACCGGCCGCCACCTGAATCGAACGGATATAGCGGGATCCAGGAACCTGAATTGGCTGATTGGCAACCAGGGTCAGCGGCACATGCACCCGCTCCGCGGCCCGAAACAGGATCTCTTTGATTACCTTCGGGCAGGCGTCGGCATCGACCCAGATACGCATTGTGTTCATTGTTCTTTCCCGCTGGAGTCACTGTGATCACTCGGAACTCGATCAAAAAAACTCCGGCTTTTCGCAACCGGATCATCCGTAAGCACCCGCCCTGCCTCAGACACCCCCATCCGGGGTGAACAGGGCCTCTCGACGGGATTAACCGGGGGCTTACGATCATCCGCTTATTTTTGCACGAGCCCCGAGCAGAGCATTATACTGTATTGTTCTGCCAGGCCCCTAGCCCCCTTACCAGGAATTCCCGATGTCTGACGCCAATCCCTCTCTCTCCAGCTTCCGAGACCTGAAGCTGCCCGCCCCGTTGCTGAGTGTGCTCGATGAGGTTGGCTATGAAACCCCCTCTCCCATACAGGCCCAGGCCATTCCGCATCTGCTGAAGGGCCTGGATCTGCTGGGGCATGCCCCCACCGGCACCGGCAAGACCGCCGCTTTCGCATTGCCTCTGCTGGCTCGTCTCGAGCTCGACCGCAAACAGGTGCAGGTCATGGTCCTCACGCCAACCCGCGAACTGGCGATCCAGGTAGCGGAGGCGTTCCACCGTTATGCCTCCCACCTCAAGGGGTTCCACGTTGTGCCGATCTATGGCGGTCAGGATTATGCCGGGCAGATAAGGCAGTTAAAGCGGGGGGTGCATGTGGTGGTCGGTACGCCGGGTCGGGTAATGGACCACATGCGCAAAGGCACACTCAAGCTGGGCACCCTGCAGGCGCTGGTGCTGGATGAAGCGGATGAGATGCTGCGCATGGGTTTCATCGATGATGTCGAATGGATCCTGGATCAGACCCCGGCGCGGCGTCAGATGGCGCTCTTTTCGGCGACCATGCCGAAGCAGATACAGCATATTGCACATAAGCATCTGCACGATCCACAAGAGATTGCCATCAAGACCCGCACGGCCACCGCCGAGACCATCCGTCAGCGTTATTGGCTGGTCAGCGGCCTGCACAAGCTGGACGCGCTGACCCGCATCCTGGAGGTAGAGCCTTTCGACGCCCTGCTCATGTTCGTACGCACCAAGACCGCCACCGCAGAACTGGCTGAACGACTGGAGGCGAGAGGCTACTCGGCGGCCGCACTGAATGGCGATATGGCGCAAAAACAGCGGGAGCAGATGATCGAGCGTCTGAAACAGGGTTCACTGGATATCCTGGTTGCCACCGACGTTGCCGCACGCGGTCTGGATGTAGAACGGATCAGCCTTGTGGTCAATTACGATATCCCCTACGACACCGAGGCTTATATTCATCGCATCGGCCGCACCGGACGGGCAGGCCGCCAGGGCGACGCCATCCTGTTTGTCGCGCCCCGGGAGCGACGGATGCTCTACGCCATCGAAAAGGCAACGCGGCAGAAGATCGAGCCGCTGCAGTTACCATCGACCGAGATGGTCAACAACAAACGGATCGCCGATTTCAAACAGCGCATCAGCGACACCCTGGCCGCCGGTGAGCTGGATTTCATGCAGAGCCTGGTGGAACAGTTCCAGCAGGAGCACGACGTGCCGGCACTGGAGATCGCCGCGGCACTGGTCAAGATCGCCATCGGAGACCGGGCGCTGTTGCTGAAACCGGAAAAAGAGAAGCCCGCCCGGCCCAGAAGCGAGCCAAAACAGCACAGGGAACGGAGCGAGCCGCATCAACGCAAACGCCAGACCCGCCCCATCAAGGGCATGGAGCGATTTCGTATCGAAGTGGGACATCAGCACAAAGTCAAGCCCGGCAATATCGTCGGTGCCATCGCCAATGAGGCGGGGCTGGACGCCCAGCACATCGGCCATATCGATATTCACACGGAGTTCAGCCTGGTCGACCTGCCCACCGGCATGCCGAACGAGGTGTTTCAGGATCTCAAAAAGGCCTGGGTATGCGGTCAACAACTCAATATCTCACACCTGGAACAGCCCGGACAAAAGAAAAAAGGCACGCATAAGGCAAAAAAGAGGAAGAAAACCGCCCCGAAAGGGGGGGCTGCAGCAGATCACTCCTGAAGCCGGCGACTCTTCGTTAAGTTTCTGGTATAGTGCCGCGTTTTCGGGTGCCTGACCGGTTTAGCACCCTTTGGCGGCCAGCAGGCCGACGGAAAAACTCTCTAGCCGTTCGCCTCTCCTATTATCAGGCCGGGGCTCCCGCTTAAGAATCCCCTTATCCAGCCCGGACCGGCTTCCGCCAGCAGATGCTGCCGCAGGGAGGGCAAGACTGGAGTAACTATCCCTGATGTCATTCGATACTCTCGGCCTCTCGGCCGAACTCCTGCGCGCCATCGGCGAACAGGGCTACACCGAACCCACGCCTATCCAGCGCAAGGCTATTCCTGCCATTCTGGAAGGCAAGGACGTTATGGCCGGCGCCCAGACCGGCACCGGCAAGACGGCCGGCTTCACTCTGCCGTTGCTGCAACGGCTGAACACAAAACCGATAAAAAACGGTCGGCGCCCTGTTCGAGCACTGGTTCTCACCCCGACCCGGGAACTGGCGGCCCAGGTCGGCGCCAGCGTGGAGACCTACGGTCGTCATCTGCCGCTGAAATCGGCAGTGATCTTCGGCGGGGTCAAGATCAATCCGCAGATAGAAAAACTGCGCCGCGGTGTCGACATCCTGGTGGCCACACCGGGCAGACTGCTGGATCACGTCGGGCAAAGAACAGTGGATCTATCACAGATCGAGATCCTGGTTCTGGACGAGGCCGACCGTATGCTGGATATGGGTTTCATCCACGACATCCGCAAGGTGCTTGCCCTCCTGCCTGAGAATGGCGTACGCCAGAACCTGCTGTTCTCCGCTACCTTCTCCAGCGAGATCAAACAGCTTGCCAACCGTCTGCTCAATCGCCCCGAACTGATCGAAGTGGCACGCCGCAACGTAGCCGCTGAACAGATCGAGCAGATAGTTTACCCGGTGGACAAGCTCCGCAAACGGGAGTTGTTGAGTCACCTGATCGGCTCGCGCAACTGGCGTCAGGTGCTGGTGTTCACCCGCACCAAGCACGGCGCCAATCGTCTGGCCCAGCAGTTGGGAAAGGATGGCCTGAGTGCCGCCGCCATCCACGGCAATAAGAGCCAGGGTGCCCGTACCCGTGCATTGGCCGATTTCAAGAACGGTGAGGTACGGATACTGGTAGCCACGGATATCGCGGCCCGCGGACTGGATATCGATCAGCTGCCCCACGTCGTGAATTACGAACTGCCCAACGTAGCGGAGGACTATGTGCACCGTATTGGCCGCACCGGTCGTGCCGGCAACGAGGGCGAGGCAATCTCCCTGGTGTGCGTGGATGAGCAAAAACTGCTGCGGGATATCGAACGGCTGTTGAAGCACGAAATCCCCAAACAGGTCCTGGAGGGTTACGAGCCGGACCCCCGCATTCAGGCGGAGCCCATCCGAAACGGGCGGAATGGCAAAGGTCGTTCTCAGCCCCGGAAGCATACCGAGGGTCGCAACCGGAGTAGATCGCCTGTCAAAAAACAACCGACGAATGCACGACGCAAGCCCGGCAGCTCCGGGAGGCTGTCGGGTTATGGGGGATGAATTCCGACCGTGATCGGGTGGGGTGAAGTTAATAAAGGGGGGATATTATGTCGGGAACCATCTTCAGTGTGGAGGTACGCCCCAGGCTGCCAAAAAGGATCAGTCGCCTGGAGGAGCTGGCAAACGATCTCTATTACAGCTGGGACCGCAGTGCCCGGCGCCTGCTCGCCAATATGGACCTGGAAACCTGGCACTCCTGTAACAGCAGCCCCAAACTGTTCCTGCGCCGGGTCGCCCAGTCGACCCTGAATGCCGCCGCCTCTGACCCGGTATTCCTGGCTGAATACGGGCGGGTGTTGTCGGTCTATGACACCTATATGCAGGAACAGCCGCTGGTCAGTTCTGAGTACTATCTGGATCCACAGAAAGAGCTGGTCGCCTACTTCTCTCTCGAATTCGGGCTGCACCAGAGCATGCCGATCTATGCCGGCGGCCTCGGCATCCTGGCCGGAGACTACTGTAAGGCCATGAGCAACCTCTGGATGCCCTTTATCGGCGTGGGGCTGCTCTACCGGGAAGGCTATTTTACCCAGCGTATCCTGTGTAACGGGGATCAGCAGGAAGAGTACCCCCATGTGAACCCGGAAGACCTCCCGGTAAAACCGGCACTGGACGCAGATCGCAACGAGCTGCAGATCCAGGTAGAGATGCACGGCCACAGCGTACATCTGCGGGTATGGGAGGCGAAGATCGGCCATATCCGCCTCTATCTGCTGGACAGTGACACCCCGGAAAACAACCCGGAGGACCGCGCCATCACCTACAAGCTCTACGGCGGCGACTCAGAGCAGCGTATTCGTCAGGAGATCGTGCTGGGTATTGGTGGAGTACGTGCCCTGCGCGCCATGGGAAAGACCCCTTCCGTCTGGCATATCAATGAGGGACATGCCAGTTTCCTGATCCTGGAACGCTGCCGGGAGAAGATGCTGGCCGGCATGGCCTTCGATCCGGCACTGGTGATGGTGGCGGCCAACACGGTGTTCACCACCCACACCCCGGTCCCGGCCGGACACGACATTTTTCACCATGACCTGATCCTCAGCTATTTCACACCTTTCCTGTCAGAGACCGGCATAGAGACCGACCGCTTCCTGCAACTGGGCGCCAGCCCATCCGACGCCCACGGCTTCAACATGACTGCGCTCGGGCTGCGCGGCTCCAGCTTTCACAACGGTGTGAGCCGCATCCATGGCCGGGTCGCCTCGGAGATGGAGTCCCACATCTGGCCACAGGTGCCACCGGACGAGAACCCCATTACCTACGTCACCAACGGTGTGGACGCGGAGACCTTTCTCGGGCAACCGTGGGTCGCCCTGTTCGAGATGTACACCGGCCGGGGCTGGCGCGCGAAGCTCACCGACCATGGTTTCTGGCAGCAATTCATCGACAAGATGCCCGAGCACGCCTATCGGTCGGTGCGTGAGATCCAGAAGGCGGAACTGCTGGAGGATGCCAATCAGCGGGCCCGGGTTCAGTTTCACCGGGACGGGGCGAACGCTACCCAGATCGAGGAGTTCACCCAACTGCTCGACCCGAAGCACCTGGATACGCTGGTCATCGGCTTTGCCCGCCGATTCGCCACCTACAAACGGGCCACCCTGCTGTTTCAGGATCTGGAGCGCCTGGCACGCCTGGTGAATGACCCGGCACGGCCGGTACTGTTCCTGTTCGCCGGCAAGGCCCACCCCAATGACGAGCCGGGCAAGCAGATGATCCGGGAGATCATGGGCATCTCCCAACGCCCTGAATTCCGTGGCAAGCTCCTGCTGCTCGAGGACTACAACCTCTCCATGGCGCGCAAACTCCATCCCGGTGTGGATGTCTGGCTGAACGTGCCCGAGTACCCGAAAGAGGCCTGTGGCACCTCCGGCATGAAGGCCGCCATGAATGGCGCCCTCAATATAAGTGTGCTGGATGGCTGGTGGGACGAGGCCTGTAACGGCCGGAACGGCTGGGCGATCACGCCATCAGAAGAGCCGGATCCGGCAGCACGAGACCGGAAAGAGGCCCTGGAGTTATTGAATATTCTGGAACATGAGGTGATCCCCCTCTATTTTTCTGACAAAAGGGCATGGACCCAGCGCTCGAAGGAGGCAATAAAGAGCATCCTGCCCCGCTTCAACTCCATACGTATGGCCCAGGACTATATTCGTCAACTCTACCTTCCGGCAAAGGAGCAAGGCATCCGCATGCGACAGGAGGAAGGTGCAGGGGCCCATATCCTGGCAGCATGGATGCAGCGTTTCCGCAACGGCTGGCCCGGGGTGAAGATCAGGCTCGATTCTCAGCTTCGGCCGGCTATCAGAGCGGATGAGTCCTATCCCATCGAAGTGGCACTCGAGCTCAATGAGCTGGACCCGAAAGACGTGGTGGTGGAGTGTGTCCTGGGTCGGAGCGACACCCTGAAACAGTTCAAACCGGAGAAGACACTCCGTTTCGCTGAGGAGCGGCGTAACGACCAGGGCGAGTATATCTTCCGCATCAATCTGAACAGCGCGCACGGCCGCCAGCCCCTGACCGGGCTGGAGCAGTTCAAGATCCGCATCTACCCGTCACACCCACTGCTCAGCCACCCGTTCGTCTGCGGCTGTATGATCTGGTTATAGGGTGTCAGGCCCTCCGCCATCTATATGTCACTGGCAGGCGGAGACGATAGACACCGGGCCCAAGGCCTAATTGTCATACTTGATATACTTGAACCGCGGATCATCGGGTGTCCCTTCCAGCGCGCCACCCTCTTTACCCGGCTGCCACATGATGACCGCCTCGATCTTCGAGGCCAGTTCAAAATCCTTGTTGGTCACACCCTTGGCCGAATGGGTCTTCAGCTTGACGATGACAAATGCATAAGAGACCGTCAGGTCTGGGTGATGAAAGGCTGCTTCCGCCAGATGACCGACCGTGTTCACCAGCATCAGGGTGCCTTTCCAACCGCTGGTCTTGAACTTTCTCCGGATCCAGCCCTTCTCGAGATACCACTTCGGTAACTCCTCCCGCAGCCGCTGCTCAATTTCCTCATCAGCATAGGGCTCATCTGCTGTTCGTGTACGCCAACCCATGTTCCGCCACCTCTAAATCAATCACCAATTGGTTTAAATGGACCCCCTTTCCACGGGTGTGTCAGGGAGCCCGGTAGACCTCCGTCTCCGGATGGAAGGCGTACCAGGCGAACCAGAATGAGTTTATGACAGGCATCACCTCACCATCGGCCCCTTTTATCTGAGCGCTCTGACTCGCCGGGTCGAACTCGACAGAAAGGGTCTGGCCCACGAACTGGTCGCTGGTCTTCCCCTTGGTACGAGTCAGCTCGCTCATGGGGTAGGCCTTGAAACGACCATCGAGTTCCAGGCCGATCACCCGCTCTTTCGGGTGGAAACGGGGATCCTTTTTCGCGACCGGGAACCATGTCCCCTTCTCATCCACGTAACCGTCATAGGGATCCCTGTCGTAGTTACGCTTGAAACCGGTCTCCCGGGAGAGGATAAGGCTGTTCGGGTGTTTCCCCAGCCAGTGGGACCAGGTGGTGTGGGTCAGGGAGAGCATGCTCAAACGAGTCCCTTTCAGAGGGCCGGATATCGCCTTGGAGAGCATCTGAGACCAGAGTGACTCGGTCTGCCGGTCATACAGCAGCACGTCACTGTTATAAAGCAGACCGGATACCCCAAAAGTGAGCTCCATCCCCGACACCCTTGCGGCGAAGGCTACCCCACTGCCGCAGAGCGGACAGTAAGTGACCACCACCGGCCTGCCATCGAAACGGTCGTTGACGATCTCGTGCCAGTTCATGACCGCAATGGGATATGCCTTGGCCACACCCGCCATCTCCAATCCCAGGACCGATTCGTCAGGCCGCACCTTACCGGCACTGGCCGCCGGCACGAAGCGGGGCTTGTCGATCGAGGGTATGCCATCACGGCCAGGCCCGCCGGAATGAATATCCGCAACGGGGATCAGGGCATCATCGCCGATTGCGAAGCCGTTCATCTGTTCCGCCGGCACGGTGGTCGCCATCAGCATGGACAGCAGGCCCAGGGTAAACCCGTGACATCGATTCATGAACATTCGACTCTCCTCCTACTTCAAAGATCAGCGTCGACTGACGATGAC
>JAUUYI010000260.1 GCA_030590525.1 Sedimenticola sp.
CCTTGTATCGCAATGGTGGGCACAAACAACGTGCCCACCCTACTATTTGGTTCCGGCGCTGTCGGGTTAGGGTTAGGCATATCGCACTGATATTTCGGTTATCGGCTGATTGTGAGTGCGCGTTAATCAGGATTCTTTTCATCCAAGTTTATGTATCACAGTACTTTGAAAAGAAAAATCAAGTCAGGCAGGTCTGGGGGGTGAGTATGATTCGAGTCGCAGTGGTGGGTGCTGGCGGGCGTATGGGCCGGACGCTGATAGAGGCGGTGACCAATACAGCGGGCGTGGGACTGGGTGCGGCGACCGAAAGGGCCGACAGTAGCCTGATCGGTACGGATGCCGGTGAACTTGCCGGGGTGGGCCGCAACGGCGTGAGCATTGCGGATTCCTTGGGATCGGTGGCCGATGCCTTCGATGTGGTGATCGATTTTACCGCCCCGACCGCGACCCTGTCGCACCTTGCCGTTTGCCGTTCCGCCGGAAAGCGGATGGTGATCGGTACCACCGGTTTCAGTGACGGGCAGAAACAGGAACTTCAGCAGGCTGCGGAGGAGATCGGTATCGTTTTTGCCCCCAACATGAGCGTAGGGGTCAATCTCACTTTCAAACTACTGGATATTACTGCCCGGGTGCTGGGGGACGAAGTGGATATCGAGGTGATCGAGGCGCATCATCGGCATAAGGTGGATGCTCCTTCCGGCACGGCGCTGCGCATGGGTGAGGTGGTGGCGGATGCCCTGGGCCGGGACCTGAAAGAGTGTGCGGTCTATGGTCGCCAGGGGGTTACCGGAGAGCGGAATCGAAAGACCATCGGTTTCGAGACTATTCGGGCCGGGGATATTGTCGGAGAGCACACGGTGATGTTCGCCGGTCTGGGCGAACGGGTGGAGATCACCCACAAGGCCTCCAGCCGTATGACCTTTGCCGCTGGCGCCATCCGGGCTGCCGGCTGGATTATGAAACGGGATAAGGGTCTCTACGACATGCAGGATGTGCTCGGGCTGCAATGAACTACCCCGCAGCAAGCAGACGGGGTGTCGATTTGCAGGAGCGGGCTTGCCTGCGAAAAAGGGGTTGATGAGCCCCGAACTGTTCGCGGGCAAGCCCGCTCCTACAGGTTTCGCCGCAAGCGGCGGGGAATTGAATCCCAAAGGGATTAACGAATATGTGTACGTTCAATGTCACCCTGGAACAGCCTTGCGAACAGTCCCTGGAGGTGGTCGCACGCCTGTGGGAGGCAAGATAAACCGCTCGCTCCTCACCTTCTGGCTCATCCTGCTGCTTGCGGGGTGCGGCACCTCGGACGACTCCCCTGAGCAACGCCTGCGGGGGTGGGTAGCCCGTGGTGAAGCGGCGGCAGAGGCACGTTCGCTGACGGAGTTCAAGGCGCTCATCTCAGAACAGTACCGGGACCAGACCGGGCGCACTCATCGGGATGTGGTAAGGCTGGCCGCAAGATATTTCCTGGGGCACCGCTCCATTCACCTGCTCACGCAGGTCCAGGGGATGACACTGGTCGACCCGGAACGGGCACAGCTGATCTTGATCGTGGCAATAGCAGGCCGACCCTTCCCGGATCCGGAGCATTTACTCGGGTTTCGTGCCGATCTGTACCGTTTTGATCTGGAACTGGTGCTGGAAGAAGATGAGTGGCAGGTGATCGACGGCAGCTGGCACAGCGTTGGATGGAAGGAGTTTCTGGAATGAGGGATAAACGGAGTCTCTCTACGGGATTGACCTGGTGCTTAAAAACTCAAGTTTCGGAGATCTAATGATATAGAAGGCTGAATGAGGCCGTCCCTCTCCCTCAGGGAGAGGGAGCACTGAGCTCCGAAACTTGAGTTACAAAAACCACAGCTCCTCCCTTCGTATCCTGGCATGCGATCTGCATATCGATACCCTGTCTTCTATCGAACAGGGTATCGAACGAATGATCGAACTGACAAGCCGCGTTAACACCCCCCGTGCTTCCACCGAATTGCCCCCGGAATCTGTAACCGTTTCAGGAGAGGAATCAGCCCCGGATTCTTTGCAGGAGAAGGGTTTCGAGCAACTTCTCTCGGATCAGGGGGGGGAAGTTGGGTTATTGGAGCAGTTGACGCCCGAAGGGGGACTCGAGCAAGAGGATATCCTGCTGCAGGGCGGAACGGAATTGCCGGAGGCGGCGGATGTTGCCACCGATGCCTCGATTCTGCTGGAGCCCACCATGTTGATTCCTCAGGCCGGGACAGCGGTGGTTGGGGTGCCAACGGTCGGATTCCTGCCGCGTAGCCAGGCCCCCCTTACATCATCCGATGCAGCGCAACGCCTGGTAACTGCAGCATCCAGTGAGCCAGATACCAGTGAGTTCAAGGAGGCCGTGGCGGCAGGCGGCAAGGGTCGCATGGGTACGAAGCTTGTCCAGAGTCTGATAACGGAAAAGATCTTCCCCGCTCCCGCATCACAGATAGCTGGAATCGATCCGGCGTTACTCTCAGATGGAGAAAAGAGAGCCTTCACCGACAACCGGTTAGATGCGTTTGCCACTTCCCTGGGGCGGATTTCGGGAGAGGGTGGGATCACCACACGGGCGGTGACCGCTCCCATGGCAAGTCTCAGTCTGCCCCCCGGGCAGAATGGCTGGTCACAGGAACTGGGTGAACGGGTGCTGTGGATGGTCGGTCGCTCCATTCAGAGTGCATCGCTACGCATCACACCGCCGCACATGGGGCCGATCGAGATCCAGGTGGCAATGCAACATGATCAGGTACAAGTTGCTTTCAGCACTCATCAAGGCGCTGTGAAAGAGGCGCTGGAGGCATCGATCCCCCGTCTGCGGGAGATGTTTGGTGAGAACAATCTGCAACTGGTGAACGTGGACGTGGGGCAGCGGAAAGAGGGTGATTCCCGTTCCATGGATGAAAACTTCATGGGTCAGTCAGAAACGGGTGACTCTGGTCGAGCACCGTCCGGGGCAGCTGCCGGTGCGGAGGGGGAAACGGTTGGCAGCGGGATTGAGCGCTCTTATCAGAGCAATGGCCTGTTGGATTATTTTGCCTGAGACGATTGCTCCAGGAGGGCATCGCATCGGCACGAGGGCGAGCCCTTAGGGCTCGTTCTGCTACAATGGAACGTCCGGCCAGCTGTGTCAGGGTTGGTGCGGGCAGGTGTTCTGATGTGGCGGCCTTATGGCCGGAGATGGTAAAGGATAAGGGGGCCAGGGGCGTGCGCTTATTGAAACTGCTGTTCATCCTGTTGTTTGTGCTGCTGAGTGTGGCATTCACCTTGATGAATGACGGGAACGTCCGACTGAACTACTACTTCGGGATCCGTGAATTGCCGATCGCTGTGGTGATTCTGGGGGCGGTTGCACTCGGTATTCTGCTTGGCCTGCTGGCGGCGCTGGGGAGCATCACCCGGCTGCGGCGGGAGAATGCGGCCCAGCGTCGTGAAATCCGCTCGCACACACGGGACAACGACTATCTGTAGCCTCGTTCGCAGGGATCGGTATTCAATTATCAAGGGCAAGAGATGACTAGTATAAAAAAATCACCCCGTATCATCGTTGCCCTGGATTTTCCGGCTGCCGCACCGGCCATGGAACTGGTGGATCGGCTTGATCCCTCTCTTTGCCGGCTCAAGGTGGGGAAGGAGATGTTTACCCGGCTCGGTCCTGCCTTCGTGGAGCGCCTGGCGGAGAAAAATTTCGACATCTTTCTGGATCTGAAATTTCACGACATACCTAATACGGTGGCAGCAGCCTGCGCAGCAGCAGCGGACCTGGGGGTCTGGATGGTCAATCTGCATGCCTCCGGCGGGCGGCGCATGATGGAGACTGCCCGCGAGCGCCTGGCAGGCCTCTCTGATCGACCGCTGCTGGTGGCGGTGACCATCCTGACCAGCCTGAGTGAGGCGGATATCGCCGAG
>JAUUYI010000331.1 GCA_030590525.1 Sedimenticola sp.
ACCGCAGCTGCAGTCGCCCGCTTACGCAAACGATTCAGGATGAATCAATCCCAGTTTGCAAAACTGCTTGGTGTAAGCCAACCGACTGTCATCAACTGGGAAAATGCCGGCGGTAAACTCAATCTTCGACAACGCACCATGAAGGCACTTATCCAAGCGGCCAAGCTTACAACCGATCAGGCAACGAAAATGTTAAACCTGGATCCTGCAAGTGATCGTGCTTACAGAGTGCAAGACATTGATTCGTAGAGCGAATGAAAAATTGAGTGGAATCCTTATTGTGATTGCCGTTAGATCCCAGTGCGCAATGGCCCACTCCCAGAACGCCTGCAGGCTGACCGGTGGTTCGGGCGAGAGAGGCTGGTTCAGGAACTGCAGGGCAGCGGTCAGGGAGGCCAGTGGACCGTTGTCCGGGACCGGCCGTGCATGGCTCTGCTTGCTGAGTTTCTTTCCATCGGAACCCAGTGCCAGCGGTAGGTGGGCATAAGGGCTCGCGAAACAATAACTCCCTGTTTTGGTACGTGGATCTGACGCAGTGTGGACGAGAGGAGGTCTGAACCCCGCACCACCCCAGGTGAATCGGGCAGGTTGCAGCCGACAGATGCGGTTCGCAAGCTCAGCATAGCCTACGCCCGGTTTGTCGCGCGACAGCGCACCGCTTATTGGCGGGGTGGGTGCTTGCTCCTATGGAAGAGGCTCCAGGTTGGCGTAGGCCAGCACCAGCCATTTGGGCCCTTCCCGTTCAAAGTTGACATGGACCCGGGCGCTGCTACCCGAGCCCTCGGCATTCAGCACCACTCCCTCGCCAAACTTCGGGTGGGATACCCGCTGCCCCAGACGGTAGCCGGATTCCCCGCCCATGAAGCGGGTGGTCGAAGGGGAGTAGACCGGCCTGGATACCTGAGGGCGTGCCCGTACCTCCTCGATCAGCTCTCCCGGGATCTCCCTCAGGAAGCGGGACGGGAAGGGGCGATTCTCGCTGCCGTGCAGGCGCCGGCTCTCGGCATAGCTGAGGTGCAGCCGCTCCATGGCACGGGTCATGCCGACATAGCAGAGTCGCCGCTCCTCCTCCAGGCGCTCCGGGTCCTCACTGGACATGCGATGGGGGAACAGTCCCTCCTCCAACCCTGCAACGAAGACAACGGGAAACTCCAGCCCTTTGGCTGAGTGCAGGGTCATCAACTGTACGCACTCTTCGAAGCTGTCGCCCTGGGTGTCGCCGGCCTCCAGCGCGGCATGGGCGAGAAAGGCGGAGAGCTCATCCATCTCCTCCTCCTGGGCCTCAGGATCGAACTGGCGGCTGGCGTTGACCAGTTCTTCCAGGTTCTCCACCCGGTCAGGCCCCTTGCCGTCCTTGCTCTTTTTAAAATGGTCGATCAGGCCGGACGCTGAGACTGCCTGATCCACTATGCCCGGTAGTGGCAGCCCCCGGGTGGCAACTGCCTGTTCTTCGATCAACTCCAGAAATTTACCCAGGGCAGTGGCTGCCCGACGGGTCATGGCACCGCCCTGGACCAGTTCATGGGCGGCCTGCCACAGGGGGCTGCCGAACTCACGGGCATGGGCACGTACCCCGTCAAGAGTGCGCGGGCCGATGCCCCGGGGTGGCATGTTGACTGCGCGCTCGAAAGAGGCATCGTCTTCCGGGTTGGCGATCATCCGTAGATAGGCGAGGGCATCTTTGATCTCCGCCCGCTCGAAGAAACGCAGGCCCCCGTAGACCCGGTAGGGGATCTGGGTCTGGATCAGCGCCTCTTCGAACTGCCGGGACTGGGCGTTGGAGCGATAGAGTATTGCCATCTCAGTACGGCGCCGTCCCTGCTCCATATAACCCCGGATCCGCTCCACCACGAAGCGCGCCTCATCTACCTCGTTGAAGGCAGCGTAGAGGCTGATCGGTTCACCTTCGTCTCCCTCGGTCCAGAGGTTCTTGCCGAGGCGGGTGGGATTGTTTGAGATGACCGCATTGGCGGCCTCCAGGATGCGGCTGGTGGAGCGGTAGTTCTGCTCCAGCCGCAGCAGGGGCGCCCTGGGATAATCTTTTTGGAAGTCCCGGATATTTTCCACTTTGGCGCCGCGCCAGCCGTAGATGGACTGATCGTCGTCCCCGACCACGAACAGGTTGCCCCGCTCCCCGGCCAGCAGCCGCAGCCAGGCGTACTGGATGGTATTTGTATCCTGGAACTCATCCACCAGGATGTGCTGAAACCGCTCCCGGTAATGGTGCAGGATGTCCGGACGGTCACGCAGCAGTTCGTGGGCCCGCAGCAGCAGTTCGGCGAAATCCACCAGACCGCCACGCTCACAGGCGGCCTGGTATTCGGTGTAGATGCGGATCATCTGGCGCTGAAAGGGGTCGCCGCCATCATCCAGGTGCTGGGCCCGCCGCCCCTCGTCTTTCTGGCCATTGATGAACCACTGGGCCTGGCGGGGCGGCCAGCGGGCATCGTCCAGGTCCATGCTTTTGAGCAGTCGCTTGATCAGGCGAAACTGATCGTCCGAGTCGAGGATCTGAAAGTTTTTCGACAGCTTTGCCTCCTGCCAATGGGCCCGCAGCAGGCGATGCGCGAGACCATGGAAGGTCCCCACCCACATGCCTCCCACCGGTTGGCCCAGTAACTCCTCGATTCGCCCCTTCATCTCCCGGGCGGCCTTGTTGGTGAAGGTGACCGCGAGTACGCTCCACGGTGAGGCCCCCGCCACCTGGACCAGCCAGGCGATACGGTGCACCAGTACCCGGGTTTTGCCGCTGCCGGCTCCCGCCAGCACCAGCATACCGCCCGGCGGCGCAGAGACCGCCTCGCGCTGGGCATCGTTCA
>JAUUYI010000298.1 GCA_030590525.1 Sedimenticola sp.
AGCCCACCTGGGTACTGGCTCCAGCGGCTGCGCCTGAAAATTGCCGCACGGATACAGCAAAGCACCTGGGACCCGGAGGTCGCCGGCCTGTTGAAGGCACTGGTGATTGGCGATCGCAGTGGCCTCTCCGCTGACGCATGGGAACTGTTCCGGCGCACCGGCACCAGCCATCTGATCGCCATCTCCGGATTGCATATCGGTATCGTTGCCGGCCTGGCCTATCTCCTCTGGGGGGGGCTCTGGCGGTGCTCGGAACGCTGTCTGCTGTTCCTGCCAGCACCCCAGGCCGGGGCGCTGGCCGCGCTGTTTGCCGGTGCCGTCTATGCGGCGCTGGCCGGCTTTTCAGTACCGACCCAGCGCGCACTGATCATGCTCACAATTGGCCTCGGTGCCAATTTATCGAAGCGGGAGCTCCAGCCCTCGCGCAGCCTCTTCTCCGCGCTCCTCGCCGTGCTCATCATCGATCCGTTTGCGGTACTCTCTCCCGGGTTCTGGCTCTCTTTCATTGCGGTTGGCGTGATCATCCTGGGGATCTCAGGCCGGGTAGGGAGGCCGGGTGTCATCCGGGCCTGGGGTGGGGCCCAGTGGTCCATCGCCATAGGGCTCTCCCCATTGCTATTAGTCTGGCAGGGGGAGATCCCGCTGCTGGCACCATTCATCAATCTGCTGGCAGTCCCGCTCTTCTCCCTCCTGTTGATCCCACTGGTGCTGACAGCAACCACTATCAGTCTCGTTTGGGAACCCGTCGGAATCGCCATGCTCAACCTGGCCGGATCGGCTCTGGATCTCCTGCGACAGCTACTGACCACAGTTCCAGCCCTGCCCTTGAGGCTTACTGGCGTGGCGAATGAAATTCCTGGCTATGCGTGGATTGCAGCTGTTATCGGGGTCTTGCTGCTGCTGTCACCAGGCGGTGTGCCGGGACGCTGGTCTGGCATGGCGATGCTGATGCCCCTCCTGTGGTATCCACCGGAGCGGCCGGGGCCGGGGGCTGTCTGGTTTGACCTGCTCGATGTGGGACAGGGTCTGTCAGCGGTAGTGCGCACTCGGAATCACCTCCTGATCTACGACACAGGTCCTCGCTTCTCCGATAGCTTCGATGCCGGCACTGCCGTGTTACTCCCCTTTCTGGGTGTGCGTAATGAGGAACAGGTGGATATGGTGGTGCTCAGTAACGGCGACTCCGATCATCAGGGGGGATTTTCCAGCCTGCAGCGCCATATCCCGATCGACCGGGTGTTGAGCGGTGAACCAGCCCGGGTGAATAATCCCCAGGCACAGCAGTGCAGAGCAGGGATGGAATGGCAATGGGATGGCGTGCGCTTCCTGATTCTGCATCCGGGCGATGAGATGGAATGGCAGGGCAATGATGCTTCCTGCGTGCTGTTGATCGAGAGTGCCGCCGGGCGGATCCTGATAACAGGGGATATCGAGGCGGTAGCAGAACGGGCACTACTGAAAGCCGGGAGGAAACGGCTGAAGGCTGACCTGCTCCTGGTACCCCACCATGGCAGTCTCTCCTCTTCGGGCACCGGCTTGGTAGCGGCTGTTGCCCCCGATTATGCCCTTGTGCCATCCGGATACCGCAATCGTTACGGATTTCCGAAAAGTGAGGTGGTCGATCGCTGGAGCGGGCAGGGGGCATGTGTTCTTGATACCGCCTGGTCAGGAAACATCGGCTTCCGACTGGTCCCCGGTCATGGCGTCTCTGAACCGAGCCGGTACCGCTACACGCATCAACGCTACTGGACTGCCCGATCTGTGGTAGAAAAGTGTATGGAATGAGGTCTGCACGCATTTTGCGCGGGCGTCGAATACAGTATGATATGCGTCAGAGGTGATCCGGGAGCCTGTCGGGTTAGGGTGTTCGCGGCGGACAGGCTCTTAGTGGTTTCTTACTCTAACTAATGGGGTGCAGTCCTTGCCCCGTAGCTGAAGCGCGGTTGCGCAGTAACAATAGTTCGTGGCATATGCGGTGAAGAACAAACCGCATTCTACGCAAGGAGCAATGCAGGGTGTTTGAACTGGTAAAAGCTGGCGGCTGGTTGATGTTGCCAATCATTGCCTGCTCTATCATAGCCATGGCCATCGTCATTGAACGGCTCTGGATGCTGCGCAAGAGCCGGGTTCTCCCTGACAATCTACTTGCCCGGGTATGGCAAGCGCACAGCAAGGGAAAGCTGAATAGCAATCACATCGCTATTATCAGGGATGGTTCACCACTGGGCCACATACTGGCAGCCGGCCTGGTAAACCGGCAGCACTCCCGAGAGATAATGAAAGAGTCGATCGAGGACGTGGGGCATCATGTGGTGGCCGAGTTGGAGCGTTACCTCAACACCCTGGGTACCATCGCCTCCATCTCACCACTGCTGGGGCTGCTTGGCACCGTGATCGGCATGATCAAGGTGTTTGCCGCTATTACCACTGCCGGTGTAGGTGATCCGACAGTGCTGGCGGGTGGCATCTCGGAGGCTTTGATCACCACGGCAGCCGGTCTCTCGGTAGCCATCCCCAGCTTCATGTGCCACCGTTATTTTTCCGGCCGGGTGGATCAGCTGGTGAGGCAGATGGAGGAGGAGGCATTGAAGATGGTGGAGGTGATGCAGGGCGAAAGAGAACAGGCAGTGGAGTAGGGCATAATGAACCTCCGTCCCCGGCGCAGAGAGTTGCCAGACCCGAACCTGACACCACTGATCGATGTGGTGTTTCTGCTATTGATTTTCTTCATGGTATCCACCACCTTCAACAAGGAGGCGCGGATCACGATCGAGTTGCCAGAGGCCAGCACCCACGATGCACAGATGGATGGGGACAATGCCCTCAATGTTACAGTGGATGCCCAGGGGCGTTATTATGTCAACCAAAGGGAAGTAATCAACACAGAGACCCGCACCCTGAAACGGGCCCTGCGGAAGGCTGCGGGTGACAAGAAAGATCTTCCGGTCATTATCATGGCCGATGCAAAGGCGGCTCATCAATCGGTCATCAGGGTGATGGATGCCGCCAGTCAGCTCGGTTTCGTTCACCTGACTTTTTCCGCCAAACAACCGGCCGCGGAATAGTGAGCATGCGTGTTGCCAGGGTCTTTATACAGGCTCCTGGTACGGAGTACTAAATGGATAAGAAATTACTGGATATACTGGTCTGCCCCATCTGTAAGGGGAAGCTGCTTTATAAGAAGAAAGCAAAAGAGCTGATCTGCCCGGTGGATCGACTGGCATTTCCAATCAGGGATAGCATCCCGGTGATGCTGGAAGAAGAGGCGCGTGCACTTGCAGCCGATGAGGAAGTGTCTTCATGAAATTCAAGATCGTCATACCTGCACGCTACGCCTC
>JAUUYI010000171.1 GCA_030590525.1 Sedimenticola sp.
GGCAGGACCAAGGACCAAGGACCAAGGACCAAGGACCAAGGACCAAGGAACAAGGAACAAGGACCAAGTACCAAGGAGTAGGTCGGGCATGTTGGATGTGGCCGACGTCATGGCCCAAAGCCATCCGCCAGAAAAAATGTCGGGCACAAAAACCGTGCCCGACCTACATGGCTGCTCCCTGCGTTACTCTACCTCCTGCATCCCTGCAGTCGTCTCCCGGGGGGAGAGGGGACCCGTTGTTGAAGATCTGGTTGGTAATTTAATTCTCTCACGCTGCTGTATGGCGTTCCCACGCAAAGCGTGGGAACGAGAAAAAGGACCAAGGACCTGGGTTTAAGAATGGTTCTGTTTTTTATCTTTATCCACGGAACCGATTGCAGGATGGAAGGCCCGAATCATCGCCCACCCTCTAGCGAAGGGTCCCCTCTCCCCCCGGGAGAGGGACAGGGTGAGGGGATCAAGCGGGCTTTTCCTCGGCCCTGCTTTCCTGGTTCCCACGCTCCGCGTGGGAACTCCTACCCGGGCGCTCTGCGCCCCGTATCGGGGAATCCACTTTCTGACGGCGACGCAGAGCGTCGCGGGTCTTCACTTTTTTGTGAAATCGCGTACAATGCCCTGTTTACCTTCTGCCGGCTGGTTGGCCGGTGGTGCGTAACAGATCAACTTTCAAGGGTAGGATATGGTAACCATTCGCCTTTCACGGACGGGCGCTAAGAAGCGGCCGTTCTATCACATCGTTGTGACCGATAGCCGGAATGCTCGTGACGGACGTTATATCGAGCGGGTCGGGTTTTTCAATCCCATCGCCTGCGGTGGGGAAGAGCGCCTGCGGCTCGACCGGGAACGGCTCGACCACTGGGTATCCAAAGGTGCTCAACCC
The DNA here is from genome assembly GCA_030590525.1 of Sedimenticola sp. Taxonomy (GTDB): domain Bacteria; phylum Pseudomonadota; class Gammaproteobacteria; order Chromatiales; family Chromatiaceae; genus JAUXBK01. Next base: position 881 of record JAUUYI010000171.1, read on the forward strand.
AGCGAGCGGGTGGCGTCGCTGGTGAAGCAGGCCGCTGAGGCGGCCGCTTCTGCTGCCGCCTGAATAACGGGCGCGGAGGAACTCCTGCCCGGGTGAAAGACATGCCGCAGGCATGATCGAAAGCTCGCTGGCAGGGGTATTGTCCGGGGGTGGAGCAGGCTAAAAAATGGATCGTCCTGGGCCGGGTTTCCGGCCTGTTTGGTGTCCGGGGCTGGATCAAGGTGCATTCGGAAACCTCACCGCGGAAGCGCATTCTGAGCTATCCGTCCTGGTACCTCAAACGGTCCGGGGAGTGGGTGAAGTACGAACTCCGGGATGGACATCCTCAGGGCAAAGGGATCGTCGCCGGCCTGGCGGGTTGTAATGACCGTACTCAGGCGGAGGATCTGGTGGGCAGCGATATCGGGATACCCCGCACACTGCTTCCGCCAGCCGCCCCCGGAGAGTATTACTGGGCCGACCTGGAAGGGCTCCGAGTGGTTACCCTGGACGGGGTGGAGCTGGGACGGGTGGAGCGCCTGTTTGAAACGGGCGCCAACGATGTAATGGTTGTCTCGGGTGAGCGGGAACGGCTGATCCCGTTTACCGATGGTGCCATCGATGAAGTGGATCTGCAGCAGGGTCGGGTGACCGTGGACTGGGATCCCGAGTTCTAAAACCGGACATGCGTTTCGATCTGGTGACCCTGTTTCCGGAGACCTTCCAGGCCATGGTCGGGAGCGGCGTAACCGGGCGGGCGTTCGAGCGGGGGCAGGCGCAGTTGGTGCTCTGGAACCCGCGGGACTACACCCGGGATGCGCATCGAACGGTGGATGACCGCCCCTACGGCGGCGGCCCCGGGAGGCTGATGAAACCAGAGCCGCTGGTGGCGGTTATCCGGGCCGTGAAGGTGGCCAGTCCGGGCGCGCCGGTGGCCTATCTCTCCCCCCAGGGGCGAAGACTGGACCAGGCGGCGGTGGTGGAACTCTCCCGGCGGGATGGAATGATTCTGGTCGCCGGTCGCTATGAAGGGATCGATGAGCGGATCATCGACCGGGAAGTCGACGAGGAGTGGTCGATCGGCGATTACGTGCTGAGCGGCGGCGAGCTGCCAGCGCTGGTTTTGATGGATGCAATAGTGCGGTTGTTGCCCGGTGTACTGGGTGATGCAGGTTCAGCGGAGCAGGACTCCTACTCGGATGGCCTGCTGGACTGTCCCCACTACACGCGCCCGGAGATCTTCGATGGGGAGGCGGTACCTCCCGTGCTGTTGAGTGGAAACCATGAGGCGATACGCCGCTGGCGGTTGCAGCAGGCGCTGGGCCGCACCTGGTTGCGCCGGCCGGATCTGCTGGCCCGACGCCAACTCACGGCAGAAGAACAGATTTTATTAGACGAATTTAAGGCTGGCGCAGGTTAGCGCCGGTCGAGATAACAGGAGCACAGGACCATGACGAACATCATCCAGGAACTTGAAGCTGAGCAGATGGGCCGTGAGATCCCGGCGTTTGGTCCGGGCGACAACGTATGCGTTCAGGTACGGGTCAAGGAGGGCGATCGCGAACGGCTGCAGGCCTTCGAAGGCGTGGTAATCGCCAAGCGCAACCGCGGATTGAACTCATCCTTCACGGTGCGCAAGATCTCCCATGGTGAGGGAGTGGAGCGGGTATTTCAGACCCACAGTAAGATGCTGGCCAGCATCGAGGTAAAGCGCCGCGGTGCAGTTCGTCGCGCCAAACTCTACTACCTGCGTGGCCGCACCGGCAAGGCCGCCCGGATTAAAGAGAAGATCTGAAGTACCCCAACGCAGGACACCCCGCATTACGGGGTGTTCTGCGTTGGAGTACAGGACCAAGGACCAAGGACCAAGGACCAAGGACCAAGGACCTGGGTTTAGACTGGCTCTATCTTTGTTTTTTTCTTTTCCTGGGTCCTGTTTTTCCTAGGCCCTAGGTCCTGCTTTTACCCTAGGTCCTGCTTTTACCCTAGGTCCTGTTTTTCCTAAGGTGAGTGTTGAATAGCAATGTTTGATCATATGACAAGAGGTAGAAGGCTTGGGAGAAACTGTTTTTTCCTCGGTCCTCGGTCCTGCTTTTCCTAGGTCCCTGTGTTTTACTGGCATGACTACGAAACCTGGGGTGCCGACCCGAGTCGGGATCGGGCGGCTCAGTTTGCGGGTGTACGTACCGATGCCTCACTGAAAGTAATCGGTCGACCACTGACACTCTTCTGCCGTCCGGCGGATGACCTGCTGCCCCACCCTGAGGCCTGCCTGATCACGGGGATTACGCCCCGGGCAGCCATGCAGGAAGGGGTCTGCGAGGCGGAGTTCTTTGCTGCCATCCACGAGGAGTTGGCCCGGCCGGGTACCTGTGGTGTGGGGTACAACAGTATCCGCTTCGATGATGAGGTTACCCGCTACGGTTTCTACCGGAACTTTTTCGACCCCTACGCCCGCGAGTGGCAGAACGGCAATTCCCGCTGGGATATCATCGATGTGGTGCGTCTTACCCATGCCCTGAGACCGGAGGGGATCGAGTGGCCGCAGCGAGAGGATGGCAGCACCGGTTTTCGGCTCGAGGAGTTGACCGCTGCTAATGGCATCAGCCATGAGGGCGCACACGATGCCCTCTCTGACGTCTTTGCCACCATCGACCTGGCGCGGCTGATTCGGCAGTGTCAGCCCCGCCTGTTCGACTATATGCTGACCCTGCGCGACAAGCGACGGGTAGGGGCACTGCTCAACCTGCAGGAGATGAAGCCGGTACTGCACGTCTCCTCCATGTATTCCGCCAACCGGGGTTGTATCGCCCTGGTGGTCCCGCTGGCCCGCCATCCGAGCAACAGCAACGGTGTCATCGTTTACGATCTCATGCAGGATCCTGAGCCGTTGCTGACGCTTGACGCGGAGACCATCGCCAGCCGCCTGTTCACCCCCGGAGATGCACTGCCCGAAGGGGTGGAACGGATCCCCCTGAAGACCATTCATTTAAATAAATCACCGGCGGTGGTTCCTGTGAGCACCTTGACCGATCAGGCGGCGGAGCGTTGGGAGATAGATACGGCCGTGGGGGAGCGCCACCTGGCCCGGCTGCGTGTCGCCAAAGGGTTGGCGCAGAAGATTCAGGCAGTGCATGCCTCCCGCAGCTTTGAGCCCATTACGGATCCGGATCGGAATCTCTATGGCGGGGGCTTTTTCAGCGATGCGGATCGGCGGCGAATGGAGCAGGTCCGACATACCGCGCCGGGCGCGCTGGCGGAACTGCATCTGCTGTTCGAAGACCCACGCCTGCCTGAGATGCTGTTTCGTTACCGGGCGCGCAACTGGTCGGATACCCTCACCGTCGATGAGCGGATGCGGTGGGATGAGTTTCGGCGGGAAAGGTTGGCCGATGCGGATGCCTCCGGTATCACTTTGAGCGGCTTCAGAAGAGAACTGGCCTTGATGATGGTCTCCCCGGAGACCGGTGACCGAGATCGGGCGATACTCTCGGAGCTGGCAGACTGGCCGTCGGCTATCGGGCTGGAATAGCCTGGTCAGAAGGCAGAAGGCAGAAGGCAGGACTCAGAAGACAGCAGCGCAGTGCGGGCGGAGCCTGATCGGAATTCCGGGGGGCGGTGCGCACGGCTGCGCCGCGCACACCTTATGGGTTGGGGGATAGGTAGGGTGTGCGCCGCTTGCGGTGCGCACTAGGAGCCTGTCCGAGAATAGAGAACCTACTGCGGGAAACCCATTTTGGCCAGATTTCCCGATTAAATTCGTTAAATATGTCCAATATTCGCCTCATTTAATCGAAAAATCTGACTCAAAATGGATTCCCCTCGCTACGGCAGCCCTTTCAAGGTGTCAACGCACTGAAATATATAGGACAAAACCGGAATATAAAACAGCTCTCAGATCCGTAGGGTGTGGTGAGGAACGAACCGCACCAACCTCAGGGTGGGCAGCCTCCCCCGGTGCGGTTCGCAAGCTCACCGCACCCTACGAAACTTCTATTGATTTAGATAGTTATGAGGCACCTTGAAAGGGCTGGACTATGTACTTACCTGTTACCGCTATATTGAGTTAAATCCAGTTCGTGCAAACAGGGTTGAGCATCCGGGAGAGTATCTCTGGTCGAGCTACCGAACAAATGCACAGGGTGAGCCTTCTACACTGCTGATTCAGCATCCGCTATACACCGCTTTGAGTAAAGACGAGAAGACACGACAAGCCGTATACCGCGAGTTGTTCCGGTACCAGCTTGATCCTGGGATGATCGACGCGATTCGCGTTGCTACGAATAGCAACGATGCATTGGGCAGTCCCAAATTTCAGGCGCAAGTAGCGGTTGCGTTAGGGCGGCGGGTTACTCCAGGTGAATCAGGGCGGCCGAGGAAGAGGAAACAGCTGGATTCGCGGGACTTGTTCGGCAAGGAGTGACGGACCAAAACCGTGGTCTGTCCCCTATTATGGACCGCGTGATCCAGCAGCAGGAGACCGAACTCCAGCTCTGTTCCGGCATGGAGCGTTCGTGGCGTAGAGCC
>JAUUYI010000377.1 GCA_030590525.1 Sedimenticola sp.
CGATAATAGCACCGGAAACTGGCATCCCCGGATGCCTGCTCCAGCCTGAAATCTGCCAGCCCAACCTCACCCACCAGCCATTCCCGCAACGCGCCAAGACGCTCCTTCATTCCCGTTCACCCGTCACAGATCATTGAATAAAAGGCAATTCTATGCGATTTTATGCCGCACCTGCCAACCCTATCTTTGAACACTGATCCCTGCTGCAGATATATTCTGAATCGACCGGACGGTACAGTGCCAAAAAGTAGCCGAATCCTCTCCCTGACACTCTGCAGCATACTGCTCACCGGCACGCTCCGGGCGACCCCCCAGTGGGACTGCAGACCTGGCCCCGGTGGTGGCTGGGACTGTACTGATACAACAGCAACGTCCGCTGATTCAGAGGGACAAGGCGGATTGGCCGCTGAGAGCACGAAGCTGCAGGACCAGAGCCAGGCGGCGAATTTCCTGAGGCCTGATACAACAGCCACACAGCCCACGGAAAACAGGGCTACCGCAGCGCCCAAAACGGTGGAAAGAGCCATCCAACCGGATCTGACCCTGGGCGTAATCCTGCCCGCTGCCACATCTCCACCACCCCACCCGGTAACACCGTGGTCTGACCCCGAAAAAGCCCCGGCCGATGAGGCCACGACACCTCCACGAGAGGAAGCCGCGCCAGAACCCGTAGTCACACCCAGGCCCACACCGAAAACAGAACCCCCACCACAATCCAGGACGCCACCGGAGCCAGAGCAGAAGAGTGAGGCAGTGACAGGAGTGGAAGCAGAAACGATAACAGAGGAAGAGGCAGTAACAGAGGAAGGGACGGAAACAGAGGAAGAGGTGGGAACAGAGGATGAGACCGCCAAAACGGGCCGCAGCCCGATCGCAACAGTAGCGAACGGTGTGGACAACAGCCGCCTGGACCGCGGGCTCGAGTGGCGTCAATGCGGTATACCCACCACCCCTGCACCGATCTCATTCAAACCGGCGCCGGCAGACACGATGATCATCGATGCCGACGACGTGGAATTTCTGCAGGCGGATAAAACGGCGATTTTCAGCGGCCATGTGGAGGTGCGCGACGACCGGCAACTGCTGGCGGCGGACAAAGTCGACTATAACAAGGCTGCTGCGACAATGGACGCTCAGGACAACGTCTACTATGAAAAAGCCGGCCTCCGACTGACCAGTCCCGCGGCCCATGTCGACCTCGCCAGCGGCCGGATCGATACCAGAGACGTGGAGTACCGACTGACCGACCGGAATGGCAGGGGGCATGCCGAGACCGCCGTGATAGAGAGCGATACGCTTTCACACTACACCAATATCGACTACTCGACCTGCCCCCCGGGGCAGGATGATTGGGTGCTGCGGGCAGACAAACTGAACATCGACCGCTCCACCGGCAAAGGGGTAGCCCGCAACGCCAGACTCAGTTTCAAGGGGGTACCTTTCCTCTACACCCCTTACGCCAGCTTTCCCATCGACGACCGCCGTTTGACCGGATTCCTGTCACCCTCGTTCGGCCGGAGCGAAAACCTCGGCACAGTGATCTCCATCCCTTACTACCTCAATATTGCGCCCCAGGCGGACGCCACCATCACACCACGCATCATGACCAGGCGTGGCCTGATGCTCGAAGGTGAGGCGCGCTATCTGGGAGAGCGGCACAAACAGACCTTCCTCGGCCAGATCGTGCCCGATGACCGCGATGCCAGGGGAGATGAGAACACTACCCGGGGAGGGATCTCCTGGCAGGCCTCGGGAAACCCCGCCCGTCACCTGTCGTTCGATACCAATATTAACTACGTCTCAGACAAGAACTACCTCGATGACTTTGCGCAAAATCTGATCTGGACCAGCACCAAAAACCTGGAACGGAGGGCAGACCTCAGCTATAACGGCAACGGCTGGAACCTGTTGGGCCGACTCCAGCACTATCAAACCGTGGACGAGTCGGTAAGCAACGACGACAAGCCTTACAGTCGCCTGCCGCAGCTACTGCTGCGGCTGGAAAAACCGAATCAGATGCTGGGGCTCACCTACCATCTGCGTTCCGAGTATTCCTATTTCAAGCAACCGTCAGATAACATGGTGGAGGGGAATCGAGTCGACCTGCAGCCAGGCATCAGCCTGCCGCTACGCCGCCCCTGGGGGTTTTTCACCCCCAAGGCCAGCGTGAGGTACACCGCCTACCGTCTCGGTGATGAAGGGCCTGGGGTGAGCGACACG
>JAUUYI010000146.1 GCA_030590525.1 Sedimenticola sp.
AACGGGCCAGCTACTGTTCGCACCCCATCTCAGGACCTGTTGGCCAGCGGGGGCAGGGGGCCTGTCATGATCGATCTGCGGGGTGGTGTATTCACTATGGGGAGCCAAAGATATCAACTACCACAGGAGGAACGAGTGGCGCACCAGGTCGAGGTTGGGGATTTCACCATTGGCAAGTATGAGGTGACTTTCGATGAGTACCAACGGTTTGCCAGGGCCAGCGGACATCCAACTCCGGATGATCAGGATTGGGGAAGGGGGCACCTGCCGGTGATAAACGTCACCTGGCAGGATGCGGATGCCTATACCCGCTGGTTATCGAGGGAGACCGGCCGATACTACCGCTTGCCGACGGAGGCGGAGTGGGAATATGCGGCCGCTGGAGGTACCAATAGCTACTACTGGTGGGGGCACCTGTTGGGTGAGAATAATGCCAACTGCTTCAACTGCGGCAGTCGCTGGGACAAAAATTCCCCAGCCCCGGTAGGCAGCTTCAAAGCCAACCCCTATGAACTGCACGATATGGTGGGTAACGTGATGGAGTGGGTCCAGGACTGTTACCACACGGACTACCAGGGTGCGCCGGGAGATGGCAGTGCATGGCTGGAAACGGGGTGCAGAGAGAGGGTAGTCCGGGGTGGCGGCTTCAATAAACCGGGTGATACCTTGCGCACCACCAAGCGTTCCGGGCAACAGGGCAATACCAGACTCCCGGTGCTTGGCTTCCGGGTGGTGCGGGACGTCAGATAACGATGCCATGCGTATCCTGGCGGTGGGCGTGGCCACCATCGATATCGTCAACACGGTCGATCGGTATCCAGTGGAGGATGAGGAGGTAAGGGCGCTGGATCAGCGCGTCAGCCTGGGCGGCAATGCCACCAATACCCTGGTGGTGCTGAGCCGACTGGGTCATCACTGCAGCTGGGCTGGCGCCATAGCCGATGATTCAGGCAGCCGGCAGATTCTGGCGCAGTTTCTGCAGCATGGGGTGGAGACCCGGTATCACACCCGGCACGCAGACACCGCTACCCCCACCTCCTATATTACTCTGAGCCGGCAGGGCGGCAGCCGCACCATCGTTCACTATCGGCACCTGCCGGAATTCGGCTGGCAGGATTTTTCACGGATAGAGATAGATCTGTTCGATTGGGTCCATTTCGAGGGGCGTAACATAGCTGATTTGGAAAAGATGATGGTGGCGCTGAAGGCGCGGCCGGAGATCGTCTGCTCCCTGGAGGTAGAGAAAGCCAGGGAGGGGATCGAGGCACTGTTTCCATTGGCGCGGCTATTGCTGTTTTCACGCGCTTATGCCCGTCACCGGGGTTTTTTCGATGCGGCGTCGTTGCTGGGATCTATCCGCCGTCAGGCCCCCGCGGGGGCTACGCTGGTCTGTGCCTGGGGTGATCAGGGCGCCTGGGGTATGGATGGGCAGGGCGAACTGTTTCACGCCCCTGCCTTTCCACCGCAGCGGGTGGTGGACACGGTGGGTGCGGGTGATGTATTCAATGCCGGAGTGATCGATGGCCTGGCAGCGGGTGGTGTGCTGCCCGAAGTGCTGACCCAGGCGTGTCGTTTGGCCGGGGAGAAGTGTGGCCGCTATGGTGTGTGACGGGATTCAGAACGGCTGATCATTTATCCAGGTCGTCGAGGGGATTGCTGTGGTTGTCGCCGGCGGGTTGATCGAGATCCACACCGTAATCTTCGCTGGGAAGGTCCAGTGAGCCGGACCAGTCCTCGGGTGGTTCTGCCGGCCGCAGGGTCAGTTCGGACCAGGATTCAAAGTCATACTCTCCCACTGTGCCATCGAAATACTGGACCTCGATAGTTTTGTCATCCAGATCCCAGGCCACGACCTTGAGGGTTTCGCCTTCCTGATTCTGATACCAGCTGCCAACCTTTGGGATGGGGGTACTCATGCTATTTCTCCCTGTGAAATTGGTGGAAAAACCCGGGCTTCGATCATAAAGATTATTATAACCCCTTTCAGGCCCGGCTCTGGGGTAGAATATTCTGCGAAAGGGGTTTATCTGGTTGGCTGGGGGTAGCCCGGGTTAATGAGGGTGTGTCGGCTGTGGAAGTGGCAGGGAGTCTTTTTTCTGAGTCCACTCACTGGTGGTTCGGTGGGTTATATCTGCTGATGCTGGTGTTGAGCGTGCGTATGGCACCGTGGCGGCGGTTGCTGAACAGTGAGCAGCTGAACGTGTTTCTCGGCGCCTGTGTGGCGCTGATCCTGCTGTGGCACGTACGGGCCCAGATCGACCCGGCGTGGGCCTACCATCTGCTGGGTGTGACTGCTCTGACCCTGATGTTTGGCTGGTCCCTGGCGGTGCTCGGCACCACTATCGTATTGATGGCCGTCACTTTCAATGTGACACATGGCTGGGATGGTTTTTTCATCAACGCCCTTATCCTGGGGGTACTCCCGGCTACTCTGACCCAATTCAGCCTGGTGCTCGCGCGCAGCTACCTGCCGAAGAACTTTTTTGTCTATGTGCTGGTCAATGGTTTTCTGACGGCCGGTCTCGTGGGTCTGTTCGGCGGTTATCTGGCCAGTTGGCTGCTGGTGTTGAGTGGTACCTTCAGTATGTTTGAACTGGAGCAGAACATCATCCCTTTCTTTCCGCTGATGTTTCTGCCGGAGGCGATATTGAATGGTTGGATAATGACCATACTGGTGGTCTATCGGCCGGCCTGGGTCGGCAGCTTCAGTGATGTTCAGTACATCAATGGCAAATAGAGGACAATTATCTTGAGTTGGTGGGGGAAACTGGCAGGAGGGGCGTTTGGGTTTATGCTCGGGGGGCCGCTGGGTGCCTTGCTGGGCGCGGTGCTCGGGCACAATCTGGATAGGGGGCTGGCCGGCTTCAAGGCAGAAGAAGAGATGGCCCCCGGGGAACGGGAGCGGGTTCAGACGGCCTTTTTCACCGCGACCTTTTCCGTCATGGGACATGTGGCCAAGGCGGATGGCCGGATCTCGCCCGATGAGATCGCACTGGCCAGGGCGGTCATGGACAGAATGGACCTGGAGCAGGAGATGCGCGAGACCGCGATTCGCCTGTTCAATCAGGGAAAGGCCCCGGATTTCCCACTGGATGAGGTGCTGGAGCAGTTCAGGAAGGAGTGTCGGCGCCGTACCACCCTGGTACAGATGTTCATGGAGATCCAGCTGCAGGCCGCCTATGCGGATGGGCAGCTGGATAAGGCAGAGGAGCGCCTGCTGTTACATATCTGCGGCCAGATCGGGGTCCCTGAATTTCTGTTCCGCCAGCTGGAGCGGATGATCCAGGCAGAACGGAGTTTCAGGGGCCAGGGTGGTGCTGGCAGGGGACGCGCCGCAGCGGGCCCGTCGCGCCCGGCCCTGGGGGATGCCTATGCCATTCTGAATATATCGGAGAAGGCCACTGATGCGGAAGTGAAGAAGGCATACCGGCGTCTGACGAGCCAGCATCACCCGGACAAACTGGTGGCCAAAGGGTTGCCAGAGGAGATGATGAAGATGGCGGCCGAGAAGACCCACGAGATCCGTCAGGCCTATGAGCAGATACGTGAGGCGCGGGGGTTTTAGGGCGGCGGATCAAGTCACCTCTCGATCGCGTACCTCAAGCAGGTAGAGAATGTCATCCAGCCCCAGGGTCGAGATGGCGTGGCGGGCGTTGCGGCGCACCACCGGCCTGGCCGATATCCAGGATATTCACACCGTGCTCAGAGAGTACGTTCGCCAGGGCAGTCGTCAGACCAGGGTGATCGCGGCCGGTGACGTTGACGAGAATGATCTCCCGCATCGCTCACTCACCGTAGTGGAGCTGAGGCTCGAGCTTCGGCGGCAGTTGCAGGTGGAACCCCTGCTCCAGCAGATTCGCCATCACCCGGGTCACATCTGCCCGTGCCAGGGCGCGCCCCGGGTGCAACTCCAGTGTCATTACCCGTTGGGGCCGGCCAAACTGCTCCAGCAGCCCTTCGGGTAGGTCATCGAATGCGTCCTGCTTCGCCAGGTAGAGATACATCTCATCTTTCCGGCTGCTGCGGTAGATCCAGCAGGTGATGGTCTCTCCTGCCGGGTGGTGTTCTGGATTCACGGCAGGATGCCGCGAAAGGCCCTGGTTACGGCTCATGTGCAGCCACGCTGGTCAGGCCCCAGATATCGCGGTTGTACTCGCGCATGGTGCGATCGGTGGAGAATTTGCCACTGCTGGCGGTATTGAGTATTGAACTGGTCAGCCAGCGGTCCCGATCCTGGTAGGCTGTGGCCGCCGCCTGCTGAGCCTGCAGATAGCTGGCGAAGTCGGCTGCCAGCATCCATGGGTCGTGCGGGCTGCGGATAGCCGCCAAAATGGAATCGAAGATCCCCGGTTCAAACTGGTTGAAGTGCCCCCCTTCCAGCAGTTCCATTACGCGGGTGAGAGCGTGGTCCTCGGCGATGATTTGGTTCGGGTCATAATGGGGGCGCAGGGCGACCACCTCCTCCTCGGTCAGGCCGAACAGGAAGAAGTGATCGTTCCCCACCTCTTCCCGGATCTCTATATTGGCCCCGTCCAGGGTGCCGATGGTCAGCGCGCCATTCATCATGAACTTCATATTACCGGTACCCGAAGCCTCCTTGCCGGCGGTGGAGATCTGCTCGGATAGATCGGTGGCCGGGCAGATGATCTCCATGGCGGTGACTCGGTAGTTGGGCAGGAATGCCACCTTCAGTCGATTGCCTATGGAAGGATCCCTGTTCACCACCCGGGCCACGTTGTTGATCAGTTTGATGATGAGCTTGGCCTGAACATAACCGGGCGCGGCCTTGCCGCCGATCAGTACGCAGCGGGGCGTCCAGTCTGCCGTGTCTCCGGCTTTGATCCGGTTGTAGAGATGGATGACATGCAGGATATTGAGCAGCTGGCGTTTGTATTCATGGATCCGCTTCACCTGGATATCGAACATCGCCTCCGGGTCGAACACCACATCACACTCGCGTTTCACCAGCGTTGCCAGGCGCTGCTTGTTCTCCTGTTTCACCTGGTACCAGCGTTGCCGGAAAGCGCTCTCCTCTGCCAGCGGGGCAATCCGCTGGATCTGGCCCAGATCACTGATCCACTCCTCGCCGATGGCTTCGCCGATCAATTTTCTCAGCCCTGGGTTGCAGCCAGCGAGCCAGCGGCGCTGGGTGACGCCATTGGTCTTGTTGTTGAATTTTTCCGGCCACAGCTCGTAGAAGTCGCGGAACAGCCCTTCCACCAGCAGTCGGGAATGGAGTTCCGCCACCCCGTTTACCGAGAAGCTGCCGACGATGGCCAGGTAGGCCATGCGCACCTGAGGCTCGTCGCCCTCCTCGATAATGGAGAGACGCCGCTGACGGTCGGTATCACCAGGCCAGCGGGAGGCCACCTCCGCCAGATGGCGGGCATTGATCTCGTGGATGATCTCCAGCAGACGCGGCAAAAGCCGTGCGAACAGATGCACCGGCCAGCGCTCGAGGGCCTCCGGCAACAGGGTATGGTTGGTGTAGGCCATGGTGTTGCGGGTGATCTCCCAGGCCTGCTGCCACTTCATGTGTTCGACGTCCAGCAGCAGCCGCATCAGCTCTGCCACCGCGATCGTGGGGTGGGTATCGTTGAGCTGAAAACAGTTGCGTTCGGCAAACAGGGAGATATCGTTGCCATGCAACCGTTTCCACTCTCGCATCAAATCCTGCATGCTGGCACTGGCCAGGAAATACTGCTGCTTCAGCCGCAGTTCCTTGCCATTCTCGCTGGCATCGTTGGGATAGAGCACCATGGTGATATTTTCCGCATGGTTTTTGGATTCCACCGCCTCGGTGTAGCTGCCGGCGTTGAATTCACCCAGATCGAACTCGTCGGTGGCGGTGGACTGCCACAACCGCAGTGTGTTGACTGTGCCGTTGCGGTAGCCGGGTATCGGGATATCGTAAGGGACCGCCAGCACATCGCTGGTATCCACCCAGCGGGAGTGGCGCCGGCCCCGGTCGTCCAGATAGGTTTCGGTGTGTCCCCCGAAGTAGACCCGCTGCTTGTACTCCGGACGCTCCATTTCCCAGGGGTTTCCATCCCGCAGCCAGTGATCCGGCTCTTCCAGCTGGTAGCCGTCTTCGATCTC
>JAUUYI010000216.1 GCA_030590525.1 Sedimenticola sp.
GCAAGCCCGCTCCTACAGATCGATACCCCGTCAGTTTGCTGCGGAGTAGTTCATTCCTCAGCTGCTTTTTTGCTCGTGAACGCATACCCCACATCCCTGTGGGTCACGTTGCGAAAACTTGTAAAGATAATGCATATTACTGCGTTTCCGCGCGACGTGCAGGGATGCACAAGTGTCGCGGGAGGCAGGACGCCGGTAGCGACCCCTTACCAGACGGGCGCCTCGACGCCCCAAATTCAGGGACTTATTATTTCGCGGGCCCTTAGCGATGGGTACACGGGGGTGGTCCACTATTCATTCATCTTGTCCTGGCCGGCATAGTGCTGGCGCAGTGCAATCCACTCGGCCAGCCGCAGCTGGATCCGGTGATTGATGGTACCTTCGGGATAGATGCCCTTGGCATCCGGCATACCCGCCGGCAGGCCGGTCAGGAGTTCCAGGGCCTGCTCGATATGGTCGACGGTATAGACGCTGAATCGACTGGCTTCGGCGGCGGCCACCAGCGCCTGATTCAGCATCAGATCTCTGGCGTTGGCGGTGGGGATGATGACGCCCTGATCTCCCGTCAGCCCGCGGGCTTTGCAGATATCGAAGAACCCTTCGATCTTCTCGCATACCCCACCGATGGCCTGGAGCTGACCATGCTGGTTGATGGAGCCGGTAATCGCCAGCGACTGCCTGATCGGGATGTCTCCCATGGCGGAAAGCAGTGCACAAAGTTCTGCCGCTGAGGCACTGTCGCCCTCGATCAGGTTGTAGGTCTGCTCGAATACCAGGCTGGCGGAGAGGGAGAGGGGTTGGTGTTTGGCATAGCGCTCCCCCAGATAGGAGGTAAGAATAAGAACTCCCTTGGAGTGAAGGGGGCCACCCTGTTCCGTCTCCCGTTCGATATCGATCAGCTCACCGCTGCCTATGCGAGCGGTGGCACTGATCCGGGTAGGCGCACCAAATGTATAGTCCCCAAGTTGGAGGACGCTGAGACCATTGACCTGGGCCAGCTGGGTCCCTTCCGTTTCGATCCTTATCCGGTCTTTCAGTATCTCTTCGCGGAGTTGTTCCTGTAGCTGGTTTGCCCGATGGCTATGGGCGTCGATGGCGCTCTGCACATCCTCTCGGTGTATCAGCTGGCTGTTTCTCTTGTCGGATCTGTAGTTTGCCTCCTGCAGCAGTTCCAGCAGATCCCCCATGGCAGCCGTGAAGCGTTGCTGATCCTCCTCCGGCAGCTCTGCGAACTCCGCGGGAGAAAGAACCTTGCCCTCTCGCTGGGGGGTCAGGGTGAAGCCGGAGGGGCCGCGAAGCAGGGCGATACCCTGCTTTGCAGCCTGTTTACCCAGTTTGCTCGCTGCCCTCTCTTCACGTTCCTTGAACTCACCGGTGATCTCCGTGGTACTCATCACCTCTGAAGGCGGCAGGGATGGCGATGAGAAGATCATCCACTAATTGTTCCATATCGTGGTGCAGACGACGGCCGCTGCCTGCCGTAATTTTGAGGACATCGGGCCTGGGAGGGGCGGTAAAATTGGCGGTATAACACCAGTCAGAGGGTTTGGGGGCTTCCTGCGAGGGTTTTGTCAGGGCCTGATTGACCAACGTATGGCGACCCAGGCCACTGGAGCCCATAACATAGAGATTGAATCCCTCGTGGGGCATGCCAACCCCGAACTCCAGCGCCTCCAGAGCCCGCTCCTGGCCAATGGTCTCAGCCAGGCACTCCAGCTCTCCGGTGGTCTCAAAGCTCAAGAGATCAAGATTGCAGGCGTGGTAAAGCTCATTGGCTTCCAACCGCCGCTTCAGATTGTTAGCCTTCATCGATCAGTTGCTCAGAGACGCTCCGGCAGGTGTTTGCGGATCTCAAAAATATCATGGGTAGCCAGCTTGAGTCATGCGCGGAAACGGTGGGCACACAAACCGTGCCCACCCTACACTGATTTCCTAAGTTAGTAGCATTGGATCTATTATAACGATAATCACCACCCGGAGGGGCAGAATACGGTGGTGACCGAGACCCAAGGTCCTTTTTCCGGTCAACGCGTGGTACGTGGCATGGAGATCCATGGCACATCCGGCTGACAGCCCCAAATGAGCCGGTGTTGATCGGGACTCCATGGGCACGGTTTCCTGCATCCCACGAGGTTGCGGGCAAGAGATCCAGCACAGGGGAGTAAACGATAATGGCAAACTATAAACACATTCTCATTGCAGTGGACTTCACCCCGGAGACCATGGAGATCACCCGGAGAGGCCGGGGGCTGGCCCAGCAGAACGGGGCGAAGGTCAGTCTGGTGCATGTGGTGGAAATGGATGTGCCCGCGTATCCCAGCGACCTCCCCCTGCCGGGGGAGCTGGACTTCAGCAAACGCTTGATAGAACACGCTGAGGTGTCACTGAAAGAGCTGGCCATCACCCATGGGTTGCGTGATGCCAAGCGCTATGTGGATTCAGGTTCCGCCAAGTCGATGATCGTTAAGCTGGCAGAAGACATCGAGGCGGATCTCATCGTGCTCGGCAGCCATGGCCGCCATGGTCTGCAGCTACTGCTGGGCGATACCGCCAATGGTGTGCTGCATCGCGCCCCCTGTGACGTCCTGGCCGTGCGAATCGGTGCCCGCACGGCATAGATTCACGGGGGAAGCGAGTGTTGCTATACCCTCTCCTGGCGGATCGGTGGCCTGCCGCAACTGCTCGCGCCCAAAGCGCCCTATCCCGTGGAACTGGTAATCCAAAATCCAGCATTCAGGCTCCCCACCGTCCACCGCCGCATCCAGTTCTGCCCAGCCTGGATTGTCTCGCGCCACCTCCTGGTCGATCTCCCGCGGGACCTCATGCACCCGTTTGCCCAGTGTCCGCCCTTGGCTCGCCAGGTGAACCTTTCCTCGACGTTTTTTACTTCCTTACCATCACCATCCTACTCCGGGTCCGGATCGCAGGAAATATAACGACTGTCAGAGTGGCAGCAGGGAAACATACGGGCCGTTCAGACCGTCAGAAAGCCATCCGGGGCCAGGCTGGTGGTCAGCATCACCGTATTGATATCCAGATGCTCTTTCCAGGTCCCGGCTTCCTGGTTGACTGGATCCAACCAGAAGGCCTCGATATCTTTGACCAGTGGCAGATGCCCCATCAGGATCCCTACAGTTTCATGTAGCCGTGGCTGGTTTTCGAACCGGTCCGGTTGCTCTTCGATCGATCGCTGAATTCTTTGAACGGCCTGCAACCCGATGGAGAGACCGAATTCCCGAAAGGCGAGCCGGTAAGCCGCAGGCAGGTGGAACGTGTTACTGCGCACGAAGGATTGCAGTCCTGCCAGGGAGGCGTTCAGCAGGCCCTCCAACAGCTCAGGCCGGCTGAAGTCGCAATCGACAGTCATCTGCGCCACCGTCCAGGTGTCGCACAGAAGCCCCCCGATGCCCAGTGCATCATCGGTGGCCCAGCTCTGCCCCCTGCAGATTTCTGCCATCTCCGTGATCTCGCCATGGAGATCCGGCCGGGTAAGTTCTGCCTGTCTCTCGGGCAGGCAACTCTGCAGCTGATTGCAGGTGATGTAGCCATCGAGGGGATCCTGTTGTCCCATGGAAGGTATCAGCGGTCGGCTGAGATCGGTGCTCATCTTCCAGTACATGCGTTTCGGGCCACCAAAAGAGGGCACATAAGTGAAGCGGGCATGGGCCGTTTTTACCAATTCCACGGCCCACTGGTTATAGATCGGATCACCGGTAACCCGGCTCACCCGATTCAGCGCGTGCATCCACTTGGTCAGATAATGGAAGTACTGGCCATCCCGATCCCACTCCAGAGCCTCATCGTAGGGATCCTCGGGAGCACGCTCATTCATGGCCTTGCCGATCCGCAGCCCTCCGATGGTGGGATGTCGTTCACCCTCCTGTTCAGCAAGGCCGCTGATCCAGCCACTCCGGGGATCGTCCGCCCGGTGGCGGCAGAGGGTGTGGTGCACCTGGTCCACCAAGTCGAGGGCCAGATCCCTGTATCTTTGGTCGCCCGTGTGACCATAGAGCCCCAGGTAGTTGCAGACGGCAAAGGCGTCAGTCCATAGATAACGTCGCGGGGCCGCTGCAGCCGGTGACAGCCCGGTGCGGCGAGCGAATTCGATCATCAGTTCTTGAATCATGGGTGTACAGGAAGATATAGATGCTGTGAAAGTACCTGGAACACGAACGGCACCTTCCGATATGCAAATAATACACAGATGCGCCACATCAGTCTGGCACCCGTGCTGCCGCGCCCATGATCAGGAAAGTCTTGGGGCTTTTTTTGCTCACAGGGGTACCATCTTCTATCGTTCCTATTATCCTGGAGATTCTTATGCAGAATCAGGCCTCACTCAAGCGCAGTCTATGGTTTCTCGACCTCTCTTCCTGACACTCTGCCAAGTCACCAGCATCGCAACAATGGCACCGTTGAAGGCAAGGAAGGAGTCTTTCTGTGCATCCCACTCATCGCCCTGATTTCTTTTGATACAGGCAATGGCAACTAACTTACCTAAACACTCCTGGCCCGGTCTTCCCAGCTCCGCAGCTGATATTGCAGGCACCCTCCTCGCGGGTGACCGGCGGTTGTTGCTGTTCGGTCCACC
>JAUUYI010000254.1 GCA_030590525.1 Sedimenticola sp.
GACAGCACCGGAATCTGCTTCATCGGTGAACGCCGCTTCCGGGAATTTCTCAGCCGCTACCTGCCCGCGCAGCCCGGCCGGATGGAGACCCCCGAGGGGGAATATCTGGGTGATCATCAAGGACTCATGTATTACACCCTGGGTCAGCGCAAGGGATTGGGGATCGGCGGTCGTGCCAATGCGGCCGAGATCCCATGTTTCGTCGTCGCAAAAGATCTGGACCAGAACCGGCTGATCGTTGCCCAGGACCACGATCATCCCCTGTTGCTGAAAGAGAACCTGGAGGCGAGCCAGTTGCACTGGATTGCTGGCCACCCTCCCACCCTGCCGCTGACGTGCCACGCCCGGATCCGCCACCGCCAGCCACTGCAGCGGTGTCAGATCATTTCCATCGACAATGGGTGTTGTCAGGTCCGTTTCGAGCAGAAGCAGCGGGCCGTTACACCGGGCCAGTCTGCGGTCTTCTATCTGCAGGAAGAGTGTCTGGGCGGCGGTGTCATCGAAAACACATATTGAGCGCTGAATCAGAGATGAAAAATGAAACAGACCGTTGCATCGCCCTGGCCGGGGTCTTCCAGGCTGCCGGGCTAGCCTACCGCATCGCCCACAGCGGAGTGTCGGACACCGCCGCCATGGAGGCCAGCATCAACAGTCTGCTGCAGGTGGACGCAGATTCGGTGACGGCGGTGTTTGGCGGGACGAGCAGGATCGCCTATGGGCTCAAAACCCTGATCGCACAGCTGAATGGAGGTGATTCTCGAGAGGTGGAGATCACTCGCTATGTAATCTCCCTGCTCCACCTGGAGCGGAAGTTGTCGAAAGACCCCTCGATGCTGAAACGGCTGAGTGACGGGATCAGCAGCACCACCGAACGCCTGGAACACTATCCCCTGCTCCATGCCAATATTCTAGCGGGGATGGCGGGGCTTTACTCCGAAACCATCAGTACCCTGCAGCCTCGGATCATGGTGCAGGGAGAACCTCTGCATCTCCAGAATCCGGAAAACATCAACCGTATCCGGGCACTGCTGCTGGCCGGAATTCGCGCTGCAATGCTCTGGCGACAATGCGGTGGCGGCCGGTTTCAGATACTCTTCGGGCGCAGAAAACAGCTGCGACTGGCCCATGCGCTGCTGCGTGAAGCCTGAAACCCGGCAATTTGCATAGGATCGCCATGACTTCTAATAGTTTCATAACCCTTCCTGATTACCTCCATGTCTAAGCTATGCTCCAAGGCAAGCGGCAGCCTGGACGCCGTAGGGGGGATAAGCATAGCGCATCCACCATTCCGGGCGTTGCGGCATGTGGTCAGACCATTGGTGGATGCGGCGCGCATAAGTGTAGTGCAAAACGAAAATTCTGTGCGCGCGCCTTATCCCCCCTACGAAATTGCCCCAAAATATTGAGAATTTATGGCGAAAATGGTTTGAAAACCAGCTTAGACATGGAGGTAATCAGGTAACCCTTTCATTCTAAATACTGACTTCTGAATTCTGAATTTCAATACTTATCCAAACTGATTACAAACAACAGACAAAGGAAGATCATGGAACCCTCCCCCCTCACTGCCGTCTCCCCTATTGATGGCCGTTACAGCAGTAAAACCGCAGACCTGCGCCCAATGTTCAGTGAATTCGGCCTGATCAAACACCGGATACTGATAGAGATCCGCTGGCTCCAGGCGCTGGCTGCACACCCGATGATCGCCGAGGTGCCGGCACTGAGTGAACATGCCTCTAACATCCTCGATGGAATGCTGGATAACTTCAGTATCGAAGACGCTCAGCGGATCAAAAATATCGAGCGCACCACCAACCACGATGTCAAAGCGGTGGAATATTTTCTCAAGGAACGGATCGAGGGTAACAAAGAGCTGGAGGCCATCAGCGAGTTCATCCACTTCGCTTGTACTTCCGAGGACATCAATAACCTCTCCCACGCCCTGATGCTGCGGGAGGGCCGTGGACAGGTGTTGATCCCCCAGATGGACGAACTGATCGACAGCATCCGGCATCTGGCCCGCGAACACGCAGACAAACCCATGCTCTCCCGCACCCATGGGCAACCCGCCTCACCCACCACCCTGGGAAAGGAGATGGCCAATGTGGCGCACCGGCTGCAGCACCAGCGAGATCAGGTAGCCAGCGTCGCGCTCCTGGGAAAGATCAATGGCGCCACTGGAAACTACAATGCCCATCTGATCGCCTATCCGGAACTGGACTGGCCCGAATTCGCCCGTAACTTCGTGGAGTCCGTAGGTCTGACCTGGAACCCCTACACTACTCAGATCGAGCCCCACGACTACATGGCCGAGCTGTTCGATGCAGTGACCCGCTTCAACACCATCACCATCGATTTCTGTCGCGATGTCTGGGGTTATATCTCGCTGGGCTATTTTCGCCAGAAGACCGTTGCCGGGGAGGTTGGGTCGTCCACCATGCCCCACAAGGTCAACCCGATCGATTTTGAGAATGGTGAAGGAAATCTGGGGCTGGCCAACGCCCTGCTCAGCCACCTCGCCAGCAAGCTCCCCATCTCCCGCTGGCAGCGAGACCTGACGGACTCCACGGTCCTGCGCAACATGGGTGTGGGCTTTGCCTATACCAGCATTGCACTGCAGTCTGTGACGCGCGGAATCGACAAACTCGAAGCCAACGAGCAACGCCTGGCCGCCGATCTTGAAGGCAACTGGGAGGTACTGGCAGAGCCGATACAGACGGTAATGCGCCGCTACGGGGTGGATAAACCCTATGAAAAGCTGAAGGAACTGACCCGCGGCCAGCGCCTGAGCGCAGACGAGATGCGTCGCTTCGTAGATGGGCTGGAGATCCCGGACCAGGCAAAGGCGGCATTGAAGGCACTCACTCCCGCCGGCTACATCGGCAACGCAGCGGAACAGGCCGAAAAAATATAATCCCGTAGATAAAAAAAACCGGGGCAGATCGATCTGCCCCGGTTTTTTGTTATACCTGACCTGCGTCTTAGTGGGTCGTCACTTCGATGCGGCGGTTCATGGCGCGGCCATCACGGGTGGAGTTGTCGGCAACGGGTTCCATCTCACCCCTTCCGATCGCCGTGATGTTGTCGATACCCTGGGCCTCCAGGTGATCGGCTGCGGCCTGAGCACGGCGCACGGACAGCTTCTGGTTGTAATCCTCAGGACCGGTGCTGTCGGTGTGGCCGATGATGGTCACCACCTCGTGGCCCTTGCTCTCCTTGATCTGGTAGGCCAGGTCATCCAGGACAGCCTTCATGGCGGGGGTCAGCACAGCGCTGTCGAACGCGAATTCGCCTTCGACCAGATCAATGGTCAGGTTGGCAACGATTTCGCAACCCCACTGATCGACCTCGGCACCGGCACGGGTACCGGGGCATTTGTCTATGTCATCGTTGACGCCGTCGCCATCAGAGTCGAGCACGACAACCACGACCTCTTCCACAACGATCACGTCGCCGCAGGCTTCAACCGGGCTGGCCATGCCGCCAACAGCTTTCCAACAGTTGCCGGCGCTGTTTTTCACCATACCACCGGCACCGTCGACAGCATAGTGCCGCTCGCCTTCCGCCATGGCCTGAGTGGTAATAACCATACCCGCTACCAGACCGAGCGATGCCATCGCCACTACAAGATTCTTCCGTTTGATCATTCCCATCTCTTCCCCTCTGTCTCCGAGAGACAACATGTCTGAAAATTAATAAAAGAGCTACTATAAACCAGGTAGATCTTAGTCCAAAACGCCTTGACCGCAATTATAGCGGCACATTGCCACATTATCGATATGAATTCCAGAGTTTTTTCTTGGGTATACAGCCATCACGCACCTGCTCGGCTATCCGTAACAGCCGAGGTTCCCAGCTGTCGCGCTCGATCACAGGATCTACGCTGATGCAATTGCACTTCCACCCAGGCCTGAACCTGGAACGGTTTCTTCGCGAATACTGGCAAAAAACCCCGCTGCTGATGCGTGGCGCACTGCCAGGGTATCGGTGCCCACTGGAACCGGAGGAGCTGGCCGGGCTCGCTTGTGAACCAGAGA
>JAUUYI010000227.1 GCA_030590525.1 Sedimenticola sp.
GCCCCATGCGCAGGGTGACCGAGCCGCTGGCCCGGATGGGGGCGAGAATAACAGCGTCCGGGGAGGGCACGGCACCGCTGAGAATCCAACCCACGGATGCACTGACCGGCATCGACTACCGATTGCCGGTCGCCAGTGCCCAGATCAAATCCTCGCTGCTGTTTGCCGGGCTCTATGCCCTGGGTGATACCTGTATCACTGAACCGGCCCCGACCCGGGACCATAGCGAGCGCATGCTGCAGGGATTCGGTTATCCGGTGCAGCAGGATGGCGGCCGCATCTGCATCAGCGGTGGCGGCACCCTGACGGGGTGCGATATCGATATACCGGCAGATATCTCTTCCGCTGCTTTTTTTCTGGTCGGCGCGGCTATCGCGCCAGGGTCGGATCTGCTGCTTCAGCACGTTGGGATGAATCCCACCCGAATCGGGATCGTCAACATCCTGCGTCGCATGGGTGCAGAGATCGAGGTGCTGAATCCGGGAGAGGTGGGAGGGGAGCCGGTGGCCGATCTGCGGGTGCGGTCTGCCCGCCTGCAGGGGATCCGGATTCCAGAAGATCAGGTACCGCTGGCCATTGATGAGTTTCCTGCCCTGTTCGTCGCCGCGGCGTGCGCCGAGGGTGAAACGGTGCTGACCGGGGCGGAAGAGTTGCGGGTGAAAGAGAGTGACCGCATCCAGGTGATGGCGGATGGCCTGGAAGCGATCGGCGTGGATGCCCGGCCGACACCGGACGGGATGATTATCCGGGGGGGTGGTATCCGCGGTGGAGAGGTGCTCAGCCACGGAGACCACCGCATCGCCATGGCGTTCGCTATGGCCGCTCTGCGTGCCGAGGGTGAGATCCGGATCGAGGAGTGTGCCAACGTGAACACCTCGTTTCCCGGTTTCGCGGGGTTGGCACGTGGTGTTGGATTGGATATTACTCAGCAGAGAGGGGACCAAGCATGACGCGCGTCATCACCATCGATGGGCCGAGTGGGTCCGGCAAGGGTACCATTGCCGCAGGTCTGGCAGAGCGCCTTGGCTGGCGCTGCCTGGACAGCGGGGCCCTCTATCGTCTGAGTGGCCTGGCGGCAGCCCGGGCCGGGATCGGCCTGGAGCAGCCCACGGAACTGGCGCAGATCGCCGGGAACATGCAAGTGGAATTCCGTGATGGGCGGGTATTTCTGGATGGTGAGGATGTAAGCCTGGATATTCGCTCAGAAACAGCCGGGAACGCGGCCTCCCGCGTGGCGGCGGTACCAGAGGTGCGCGCTGCTCTGTTGGAGTGGCAACGGGCGTTCGCCCGGGCGCCAGGATTGGTGGCGGATGGCAGAGATATGGGGAGCGTGGTGTTTCCCGATGCAGGGGTAAAGATATTTTTGACCGCAAGCCCGGAGGAACGGGCGCAAAGACGCTATAACCAGTTGAAAGAAAAAGGGTTGGATGCTAATCTTGCGTGCCTTGTCGAGAAAATCCGCGAGCGGGACGAGCGGGACAGTAACCGCAGTGTAGCTCCACTGAAGGCTCCAGAGGGTGCTTTGAAGGTGGAGTCGACGGAACTTTCTATAGATGAGGTACTGGAGCAAGTCCTGAAGAAGGTGCGTGACGCCTATCCTGACCTGTTCCGCTAGGTGGCCCGAAAAACGGGCTTTATTCATTCAACTAACCAGGATCCGGATTGTCGGATTCGTGATCGGCTCGGCCGATTCAGGATTTTTCCCCCATGACCGAAAGTTTTGCAGAACTCTTTGAAGAAAGTATCGCTAATACCCAGCTGCGTTCCGGTGCCATCGTCATCGGCACCATCCTTGAGATTACCAACGACCACGTGGTCGTCAATGCTGGACTCAAGTCTGAAGGTGTAATCGAAAAAAGCCAGTTCCTGAACCAGAAAGGCGAGCTGGAAGTAGCCGTTGGAGACCAGGTGGAAGTGGCTCTGGACGCCGTTGAAGACGGGGCTGGTAATACCCGCCTCTCCCGGGAAAAGGCGAAACGTCACCACGCCTGGGCGGTACTGGAAAAGGCCTTCGAGGCGAGCGAAAATGTTACTGGCCGTATCAACGGCAAGGTCAAGGGTGGCTTTACTGTCGAATTGGGAGAGATCCGGGCATTCCTGCCGGGTTCCCTGGTGGATGTGCGCCCGGTCCGTGACACCGCCTACCTGGAAAACAAAGATCTGGAATTCAAGGTCATCAAGCTGGATCGCCGCCGCAACAATGTCGTAGTCTCCCGCCGTGCCGTGGTCGAGACCGAGTACAGCGAAGAGCGCGAGAAGCTGCTGGAGAGCCTCCAGGAAGGGATGGAGATCAAGGGTATCGTCAAGAACCTGACCGATTACGGCGCTTTCGTCGACCTGGGCGGTATCGATGGCCTGCTGCATATCACTGATATGGCCTGGAAGCGGGTCAAGCATCCCTCCGAGGTAGTCGAGATTGGTGATGAGATCGATATCAAAGTACTCAAGTTCGACCGCGAGAAGCAGCGCGTCTCTCTCGGCCTGAAACAGATGGGTGATGATCCCTGGGTCAACCTGTCCCGTCGTTACCCGGAGAGTACCCGCCTTTTCGGCAAGATCACCAACCTGGCGGATTACGGCTGTTTCGTCGAGATCGAAGAGGGCGTAGAGGGACTGGTCCACGTCTCGGAGATGGACTGGACCAATAAGAATATTCACCCGTCCAAGCTGGTTCATCTGGGTGACGAGGTCGAAGTGACGGTGTTGGACATCGACGAGGAGCGTCGACGTATTTCCCTGGGTATGAAGCAGTGTCTGCCCAACCCATGGGATGAGTTTGCCGAGAATCACAAGAAGGGCGAGCACGTTACCGGCAAGATCAAATCCATCACTGACTTTGGTATCTTCATCGGTCTCGATGGCAGCATCGATGGCTTGGTTCATCTCTCGGATATCTCCTGGGATGAGAATGGTGAAGAGGTCATTCGGGATTTCAAGAAGGGTCAGGAACTGGAGACCGTCGTATTGTCGGTAGATCCGGATCGGGAACGGATTTCCCTTGGTATCAAGCAACTCGACAAGGATCCCTTCTCATCGTTTCTGGGTGTTCACAGCAAAGGGAGCATCGTTAAAGGTGTCATCAGTGAGGTTGACCCCAAGGGTGCGATGATCACGCTGGATGACGGCGTCGAGGGTTACCTGCGTGCCTCTGAGATATCCCGCGACCGGGTAGAAGATGCCCGTATGGTGTTGAAGGAAGGTGAAGAGATCGAGGCCAAGTTCATGGGCGTGGATCGCAAGAACCGTGTCATTACCCTATCGATCAAGGCCAAGGACTATGCTGAAGAGCAGCAGGCCATCCAGAGCTACTCCCGCGATGCAGCACCAGGTGCAGCCACGCTGGGTGATCTGCTCAAGCAGCAAATGGAAGATAAGTAGAGGCACTCGTTCTCCAACATGGTTATGTTGATAGGCTCAGCGGGCCTGAAAGGGGTCAAGTACAAGGCACGTATCGCAGGGAATGGCTTGCCCTTTTCAAGAGACGCAATGCCGTGGACGACCCCTTCCATGCCCGCCCTAAGTGAGCCCTCCAAATACGCCCATGCGGCGTTGTCGTCCTTGATAAGGGGCGAGCCATTGTCTGCGGACGGCGCCTTGCATGAACACATTTGGGGGGCTCTGAGTCCATAAACATAAACATGTTGGAGTACAAGGCTGATATTTCATTTTTAGTCTGTATTGAGAAACCGCCGGGGGGGCTGCCGGGTCCCGGCCAATAAAAAAGGATAATAAACGGATGACTAAATCTGAACTGATTGACCTTATTGCAAAGGAGCAGAGCCATCTTGCCTATCGGGACGTGGAACTGGCAGTCAAGTGCATGCTGGAGCAGATGAGCCAGTCACTGGCATCCGGGGAACGTATCGAGATCCGTGGCTTCGGAAGTTTCTCTTTGCACTTCCGCCCGCCGCGTCAGGGCCGAAACCCGAAGACCGGTGACTCGGTCGCGTTGGCAGGAAAATATGTCCCGCACTTCAAGCCGGGAAAAGAGTTGCGTGAGCGGGTAAACCGGCGCCACATCAGTAGCGAGTAGAGGCGTCCCTGTCTCAAGGCAATACGGGTCGTTTTGCACTCGTGGGGCGACCGCGCTATAAAACGCTGCCGCGAACAGGTGGCGGTCGCTCGATGTTCAGATATCCTGATCCCGCATTGAATAATCAAAAATGTTACAAACTTATCCAGTAACTTCTCAATTCAGACCTCAACACCATGATGTGATCATGGATATATAACTTATTGCTTTTAGGAAAAAATATTGATACCCAGGCGATAATTGGACCCTCACGGCAAGTTCTGCCCATCGACCGCGCAAAAAATGACAGGATTAACAGGATTGCTCAA
>JAUUYI010000354.1 GCA_030590525.1 Sedimenticola sp.
CCCACTACTTAACCCTGAATCCGTGTCATTGCGTCCGCGCAGGCGACCAGCAGCAGGTGTCCATCTGCCGCTGCACGGACGTTGGCAGTCACGCTAACAGGATGAAACTAACCAACAGCTTATTCATGTTTTTTACTGCTTTAATCAGCAGTCTGCACCTCCAGCATTCCTCCTGTTAGCGCCTATAATTGAGAATAGGAGGTTTTTGAAAAATATCCACCATGAGTCTGCCAGCCTGGGAGCATTTTCACCACGAAGCCGACATCGGCGTCCGGGGCTTGGGAAATACCCTGCCCGAAGCATTTGAACAGGCTGCCCTGGCAATGATTGCAGTGGTGACAGCGCCGGAAAGAATCCAGTACAGGCGGTCAGTGGAGATCAACCTCTCGGCCCCGGACAATGAGTTCCTGTTGACCGAGTGGCTGAACAGCCTGATCTACGAAATGGCAGTACGCCGCCTTCTGTTCAGCCGTTTCGAAGTCAACATCCAGGACCACTCGCTCCGCGCAGAGGTCTGGGGAGAACCCATAGACCAGGCCAAACACCAGCCGGCAGTGGAGTTGAAGGGTGCCACCCTCACCGAGCTCAAAGTGGAACAGACTGAGGGCGGCTATTGGATAGCTCAGTGCGTGGTAGATGTCTAAGCATTACCGAAGGGTCGGAGTCAAATTGCACTAACGCCGCAACAATATACAACTTGGGAGGCAGGGCAATTTGACTCCGACCCCTGAAGCTGGAGCAAACCATGATTACTCAACGACTAACACGCACCTCCGACTACAGTTGGCAAATCGAACCCGACAACCGCATGCGGGTACCCGGGATCATCTACGGCGATCGGGCGCTGGTAGACGCCATGGATAACAAGGTATGGGAACAGCTGCGCAACGTGGCCTGCCTGCCAGGTATCGTCAAAGCGGCTTATGCCATGCCGGATGCACACTGGGGCTACGGTTTTCCCATAGGCGGGGTGGCGGCTTTCGACCCGGATAAGGGCGGGATCATTTCTGCCGGCGGCGTGGGGTTCGACATCTCATGTGGTGTACGTACATTACACACCGGCCTGACCCGGGATGCCATCATGCAGCACAAGGAAGCACTGGCGGACGCGCTGGCCTACGCTATTCCGGCTGGCCTGGGCAGTACCGGACAGATTCACCTCAGGGGCCGAGAGATGGAAGATATGCTGAAAGGAGGCGCCCGCTGGGCAGTAGAACAAGGCTGGGGGGCGGCCGCAGATCTGGCCCGGATCGAGGAGCATGGCTGTATGGCCGGGGCGGAACCGGACGAGGTATCGGAACGGGCCAAGAAACGCCAAAAGAACGAAATGGGCACCCTGGGCTCTGGTAACCATTACCTGGAAGTACAGCAGGTGGTAGAGATATATGACCGGAAAATTGCGCAAGCCTTCGGGCTTTCCGAGGCCGATGTGGTGCTCAGTATCCATTGCGGATCCCGGGGGCTGGGCCACCAGATAGGGACAGAATTCCTGCAGAGCATGGCCATCTCCGCCAAGCAACACGGCATGTACCTGCCGGACCGGGAGTTGGCCTGCGCCCCAATCAATTCGGATCTCGGCCAGCAATACCTGGGCGCCATGCGCGCCGGCATCAACTGCGCCTTGGCCAACAGGCAGATCCTCACCCATCTCACCCGCGAGGTATTCAGCGAAGTACTGCCAGAGGCCGAGCTGACACTGCTCTACGATGTGTCGCACAACACCTGCAAGCTGGAAACCCACGACATCAGTGGCCAGGCCCGGCAGCTCTTTGTACACCGCAAGGGCGCGACCCGGGCACTGGGACCAGGGCACCCGGACCTGCCCGCCGAACTCAGGGAGTCAGGCCAGCCGGTGCTGATCGGCGGCTCCATGGGTACCGAGTCCTATGTGCTGGCAGGCACCAGGGAAAGCGAACAACGTGCCTTTAGCTCCTCCTGCCACGGTGCGGGACGGGCCATGAGCCGGCACCAGGCCACCAAGAAATGGCACGGCCGCGCAGTCATGAAGGAACTGGCGACCCGGGGCATTCTCATCAGGAGCCCTTCTCCCAGGGGGGTGGCAGAGGAGGCCCCGGGTGCCTACAAGGATGTTGCACGGGTGGTAGAGGCTGCGGACCGTGCTGGGCTATCCCGCAAGGTTGCACGCCTGGAGCCCATGGTCTGCATCAAGGGTTGAACCGACAAGCAAAGATGAACAGCGACCCATTCGAAACTGAAATCTCCCGGCAGATCTGGGAAACCCGTTATCGCTATACCAGCGACGGGGTCATCCACGATCACTCGGTGGAAGACAGCTGGCAGCGGGTGTCCCGGGCGCTGGCATCCGCAACAGCCACCTCACGGCCATTGCACCCACCGGGACCATCAGCCTGTTTGCCAATAATATTTCCAGCGGCATCCTGTCGGGCGAAGGGGATGAGTCGTTCAAGGAGCCGCAAACCCAATGCTGCAGCCTGGACCGGGAAAGCTCCTAGTAGTCCGTCCCATAAATCCTGCCCCCGTTATTGGCAATACATAATCCTCGCATACTCACCTGTAATAAACCCATTATTAGTGAAATAATTGCAATACATCCCACTATCTATAA
>JAUUYI010000024.1 GCA_030590525.1 Sedimenticola sp.
GCGGTAGCCAGGGCCAAAGCTCTCGGTGCCGAAGCGGTGCTGCACTGTGGTGACGTGGTCGCCCCCTCCAGCCTCAAGTGCCTGAACAAACACCAGTTGCCGGTGCATGTAATCCATGGCAACAACACGGGTGACCTCTACAGCCTGGGGCAACTGGCCACCCGGCCAGGCAACGTTATCCAGTATCATGGGATGGACGCCAGCCTGACCCTGGGTGGTAAACGGATATTCCTGGTTCACTACCCCCACTACGCCCGGGCCATGGCGGCCACCGGCGACTGGGATCTTGTCTGTTGCGGCCATAGTCACAAGAGCCGCATAGAGCAGGTGCCCAATATCCAGGGCGGCAGGACCCCGCTGGTCAACCCGGGTACGGTGGGTGGGGTCGGCTCAGACCCCGCCACTTACATCCTCGCCGACCTGGAGAAGATGGAGTTCGAGGTACACGAACTGGACAAACGTATCGAACGCGAGACCAGCCTGGCCTGAAAGCGGCCAGAGACAACCAGACAATGAGCAGACTGACCCATTTCAATCAATCCGGTGAGGCCCACATGGTAGATGTGGGAGCCAAAGAGACGACCCACAGGACGGCGGTCACAGAGGGATGCATCCGCATGCAGCCGGAGACCCTGGCCATGATCCAGGCCGGAGGGCACAAAAAGGGGGACGTACTGGGGATCGCCCGGATTGCCGGCATCATGGCCTCCAAGAAAACCTCTGATCTGGTCCCTCTCTGCCATCCCCTGGCCCTCACCCACGTCAATATCGATCTCACCCCGGAACCGGAGAACACCTGTATCTACTGCCGCACCACCGTCGAGACACGTGGTCAAACGGGGGTGGAGATGGAGGCCCTCTGCGCCACCCAGGTGGCCCTCCTCACCATCTATGACATGTGCAAGGCAGTAGACCGGGGAATGGTGATCGACAGTGTCGGCCTGCTGGAGAAGGCCGGGGGCAAATCAGGACACTGGACGCGGGAAGGAGATTGAACCCCTTCTACCACCAGGCCAGCTTTCTCATAAGTGCCGCCGAACTCTCCCAATGCCCGCCCGATGGGGGCATCGAGGTGGCCTTTGCGGGACGTTCCAACGCCGGCAAATCCAGCGCTATCAACGTCATCTGCCAACAAAAAAACCTGGCGCGTACCAGCAAGACACCCGGACGCACCCAACTGCTCAATTTTTTCTCCCTGGATGAAGAGCGCAGGCTGGTCGACCTCCCTGGCTATGGCTACGCCAAGGTCGCCGAAAAGATAAAACGGCACTGGCAGAATACGCTGGCAACCTACCTGGAAAAGCGCCAGTGCCTGCGAGGCGTCATGTTGATGGTGGATATCAGGCACCCACTGAAGCCCTTCGACCGCCAGATGCTGGAATGGGGGCAGCACATCGGGCTGCCGGTCCACATCCTGCTCACCAAGTCGGACAAGCTGAAACGGGGCGCCGCAGCCAGTGCCGTGCTCCAGCTCCGGCGGGAACTCGCCCCATTGGAAGAAACAGTGACAGTGCAGCCCTTTTCCGCTCTGAAACATCAGGGCATAGAACAGGCGCACTCTGTACTGGACCACTGGTTCGGGGTGTCGGGCGAATCAAACGGGGAGTGAAAAAAAAGACCCCGGCGCCTAAGGGGAGAAAGGCTACCGGGATCCCACCGTCCGGCAAGGTTTGCCGGACCTCGGACCACCCGGGGAATGGTGGCCCTCCAATACTTCTGACCCCTGTTCGCTCCGGGAGTTCCCCGCCCCTTTTGCATCGACTCAATGGGCCTGCTCCCAGTTGTCACCCACCCCCACATCGACCACCAGTGGCACCTTCAATTCTGCCGCCGACTCCATATGTCGGCGGATCTCCCCGACCGCGGACTCCACTGCACCCTCCTGCACCTCGAACACCAGTTCGTCATGGACCTGCATGATCATGCGCACCAGGGGCTGCGCTCCCCGTATCCACTCGTCCACACTCAGCATGGCCCGCTTGATGATATCCGACGCAGTACCCTGCATTGGCGCATTGATGGCGGTGCGCTCCGCCGCTGCCCGCCGCTGACCGTTGCGTGCATTTATCTCCGGCAGATAGAGTCGGCGGCCGAATACCGTCTCCACATATCCCTTGTCGCGGGCGTCATCCCGTATCCTCTCCATGAAGGCCTTGACCCCCGGATAGCGTTCGAAATAGCGGTCCACATATTCCTGGGCAGCCCCGCGCTCGATTCCCAGCTGCTTTGCCAGGCCAAATGCGGACATACCGTAGATGAGACCAAAGTTGATTGCCTTGGCAGAGCGGCGCTGCTCACTGGTCACCGCCTCCGGAGAGGCCACACCGAACACCTCTGCAGCAGTGGCTCGATGAATGTCCAACCCCTCTGAAAAGGCGCCCAGCAAACCCTCGTCCCCCGAGAGATGGGCCATGATGCGCAATTCGATCTGCGAGTAGTCCGCCGCCACCATCCGGTACCCGGGCTCAGGGACGAATGCCTGGCGGATACGCCGCCCCTCTTCGGTGCGCACCGGGATATTCTGCAGGTTGGGATCGGAAGAGCTGAGGCGCCCGGTGGCCGCCACTGCCTGATGATAGGAGGTGTGCACCCGTCCGCTGTCCGGATCGATCATCCGTGGCAGCTTATCGGTATAGGTGGATTTCAGTTTGGCCAGCCCCCGGTGCTGCAGTATCAGCGCCGGCAGCTCATATCCCCGGTCTGC
Source organism: Sedimenticola sp. (assembly GCA_030590525.1). GTDB lineage: Bacteria > Pseudomonadota > Gammaproteobacteria > Chromatiales > Chromatiaceae > JAUXBK01. Next base: position 2,705 of record JAUUYI010000024.1, read on the forward strand.
CAACTCCTGCAACACCGACTCCGCTGTTGAGGGCGCCCCCTTGGGGGTCTTGGTGATCACGGGCAGGCCCAACTCCTCGAAGAATATCTGCCCGATCTGCTTCGGCGATCCCAGGTTGAAAGTGTGACCCGCCACCTCGAAGGCGTGCTGCTCCAGCTGATGCAACCGCCCCTCCAGTTCCCGGCTCTGGCGCTGCAGCATCCCACTATCGATCCTGACCCCGGTTCTTTCGATGCGGGAGAGCACCGGTACCAAGGGCATCTCGATCTCCCGGAACAGACGATTGAGAGAGGGCTCTGCCTCCAATCTGGGCCAGAGTTCCCGATGCAGGCGCAGGGTGACATCCGCATCTTCCGCCGCATAGGGCGCCGCCTGCTCCAGCGGGACCTGCTCGAAACCGATCTGCCTGGCCCCCTTGCCGACCACCTCTTCGTATTTGATGGTTTTATGGTTCAGGTATTTTCGTGCCAGCGAATCCATGTCATGGCGGGTAGCGGTAGAATCGAGCACATAGGACTCGAGCATGGTGTCGTATTCGATACCCTGCATCCCGATGCCATAGCGGGCCAGCACACTCATGTCATACTTCAGATTCTGACCCACCTTGGCCTGCTTCGGATCTTCCAGCAGCGGCTTCAAGGCCGCCAGCACCTCATCCCGCGCCAGCTGTTCCCGTGCCCCCGGATAGCAATGGCCTACCGGCAGATAGGCTGCACGTCCCGGCTCAACTGAAAAAGAGAAGCCAACGATCTCCGCCTGCATATAGTCCAGGCTGGTGGTCTCGGTGTCGAATGCAAACAGCTCGGCGCCCCGCAGGCGATCCAGCCAGCGCTCCAGTTCTCCTTCTTCGAGGAGGGTGTCATAGGATACTTCCAGAGCGGGCGCCCCACCCCGCTCGGGCTTCGCCACGTTCTCCAGCGTCTCCAGCAACCGGTTTGCCTCCATCCGGCTGTAGAATTCGCGCAGGCGCTCCTGGTCCGAGGCGACAGGGCGCAGATCCTCCGGGTTCTGCTCCAGATCGAGATTGCGTCGCACGGTGGTGAGTTCCCTGGCCAGGGGGAGCCTCTCCAGACTTTCACGCAGATACTCCCCCACCTTCCCCTTGATTTCATCCGCATGTTCTATCAGCTGCTCCACACTCCCGTAGCGGGCCAGCCACTTGGCTGCCGTCTTGGGGCCACACTTGGGTACACCCGGGATGTTATCCACCGGATCCCCGACCAGCGCCAGGTAGTCGACGATCTGCTCCGGGGCCACTCCGAATTTATCGATTACCCCCGCCCGATCCAAAACCGTGTTGCTCATGGTATTGATCAGGGTGGTGTGGTCATCCACCAGCTGCGCCAGATCCTTGTCTCCCGTCGATATCAAGGTCTTCATACCCTGGGCGGAGGCCTGGGTCGCCAGGGTACCGATCACATCGTCCGCCTCCACTCCCGGAATGACCAACAGCGGCAATCCCATTGCCTGGACGATTCGATGCAGGGGTTCTATCTGATCCCGCAGATCATCCGGCATCGGCGGCCGATTGGCCTTGTACTGCTCGTATATATCATTTCGAAAAGAGCCACCTGGCGCATCGAACACCACCACCATATGTTCCGGCTGGTACTCATCGACCAGTTTGCGCAACATATTGACCACACCGACGATGGCCCCGGTGGCCTCCCCCCTGGAGTTGGTGAGCGGCGGCAGTGCGTGGTAGGCACGGAACAGGTAGGAGGAACCATCCACCACGATGAAAGGGGGGGTAGCAGGTTTTTTCATGCGATTTCGATCACCGAATTTTAATGACAGGGCGCAAGGGTCGCGGAAAAAACAATTGTCAAATACTGCTGAGCTTAGAGACCAGCAGTATTGGACGATTAATTCTTACCTCAGCCCTGATGCAGGGGTTAATTAGGAAGTCATTCTATCCTAACAGGAACAGTTCATCCGACCACAGGAACAGTGGCTCTCCCATATAGATCGGGCCTGGCCCCTAGCCCCTCCACGGGGAGAGGGGGGTGTTCGGAAATAGCCTCTGATGGAAGAGATTGCTTTCAAGCACTTACAGTAAGGCAAAAATCTTGTCATAATTGCAGGGATTTGCGTTTATTTAATCCACTCCTGGGAGCACCAGGATATTGACAGGAAGATAATAGCTTGGCCAGTATCAGGACCCGTATATCAGGCACCTAGTTCCAATACCCCTTAACTTCTTGTTTCTTAGGTCGATAAAATAATACTCCCCGCCTCGGTTTATCAACTGATAACCATAGGGCGAGACACGAAACGCATCGCCAGGAGAGGTGAAGTGACAGGTTACCCGATGCATTCACCCGCCAGCAGATGCGGTTTGAAAACCCGCGGCTTACCGGCAGGCCGATTTCCCCCAGACAGGGACAGCATGATATTTAACCTACATTATTGCGATACCCCAGCGTAGCCACACGATGAAAAACGCCGGTTTCCCAATACCCGCATGGCTGGCCTATGGCCTGCTCTACTTCGCCACCACCTATCTCGGCCTGCGCCTGGCCACGGTCGAAGGGGTGGCTTTGCCCATCTGGTTTACTGCGGGCGTCGCCCTGGCCGGAGCCCTGCTGCATGGCAACAGAGTGCTGTTCGGCATCTGGCTCGGCGGTGCGGGTGCACTGTTACTGAGCGGTATCCCCATCCTGGCTGCCCTGGTAACGCCTGCAGGAGGGGTGGTTGCAGCCTTTCTCGGCGCCTCCCTGTTACGCCGCCTCAGTCCGGCGCGCAGATTGCTTCAGCACACCCATACGGTCATCTATTTCCTGTTGACGATCACCCTTCTGACCCCTTTTATCAGCACCCTGATCGGCCTCTCTTCTTTCTATTTTGACGACATCATTCCACTCGAAAAACTACTCGACCGTGGTATTACCTGGTGGATAGGTGATGCTACCGGAATGCTCCTGACCACCCCTTTGCTGCTCGCATGGCTGTCGGGCAGCAATTCACCGCAATCCCATCAATGGCAGGAGGCACTGGCACTGGCAGGCGCAACCATTTTGATCAGCTGCATCGCCTTTGCCGGGCTGCTGCCGGAGGCATCTCATAACTACCCCGTCTCCTATATGCCCTTTCCCCTGCTGCTCTGGGCGACACTCAGATTCGACCAACGCACCACCACTGCAGTTCTGTTGCTGATTGCCACCATTGCCTTGTTCGGCACCTACAATGGACTGGGGCCCTTTTCAACACAAAACCTCAGTGAAAACCTGGTACTGCTGCAGGTCTATATCAGCACCATGGGTGCAACCATTCTGCTGGTCAACGCCCTCGCCAGCGAGCGTAGACAGGCCACCAGCCGACTTGCCCTGGCGGGTAAAGTGATCACTTACTCTCCGGATGGCATCATCGTTACCGACCCCAAAGGAATCATCTTCTCCGCTAACCCGGCATTTTTTCAGTCCACCGGCTACAAACAGAATGAGATTCTGGGTAAATCGATCAAACAACTCACCTCCGTACACCACAGCAGCAATTTTTTCACAACCGTGTGGGAACAGCTGAGGAGCAGCGGTTACTGGGAGGGTGAGATCTGGAACCGTAATCAGGGTGGGGAGATCACGCCCCAGTGGCTGAGCATCAACGTAATCAAGGACAACAACCACAATATCACCCACTATCTGGGCATCTACTCCGATATTTCACGGCAGAAACATGCGCAGGAGCGGATCCAGCGCCTGGCCTATTTCGATGCATTGACCGGGCTGCCCAACCGGCGACTGTTCACCGACCGCCTGAGCCAGGCGATCAAATATGCCGGACGCCACAATACCCGCGTCGCCCTCTTCCTGCTCGACCTGGACCGTTTCAAGAACATCAACGACAGCCTGGGACACAGTATCGGCGATAAGGCGCTGCAACTTGCTGCAGAACGCCTCTCGAAATGCGTGCGCCAGACCGATACCCTTGCCAGGCTGGGCGGTGATGAGTTCACCATCATCGTGCAGGACATAAACGAAGATTTCGATGCCATCCTGGTGGCAGAAAAGGTGGTCAATGCATTCAAGAACCCGATCATCGTGGATAAGCATGAGTTGTTTCTGACCACCAGCACCGGTATCGCCTTGTTTCCTGACGATGGCGAGAGCAGCGAGGAGTTGATCAAACACGCAGACACCTCTATGTACCGGGCCAAAGAGCTCGGCGGCAACGGTTTTCAGTTCTTTGCCGCGGGCATGAGCGAGCCTGTACGCTGGAACCTGACAGTCGAAACAGCGCTACGGCAGGCAATCGAACAAAAAACCATCAAACTCTTGTACCAGCCCAAGTTCGATCTCTACACTGGTAATATCGTCGGCCTCGAGGCACTGGCCCGCTGGCACTATAAAGGCCCTGAGCAGACCCCTCCGAAGGTGTTCATCAAAGTAGCTGAGGACACCGGCCTGATACACCGACTGGGAGACCTCATACTGGAAATCGCCTGCCGTCAGATAGTGCTGTGGAATCAGCAAGGTATCGAGGGCATCACCGTGGCAGTGAACATCTCACCAGTACAACTGCAACAGAGTGGGTTCACAGCCCGACTGTCGCGCATTGTGGAGCAGAACGGCGTCCAGCCCCGGCAAATCGAGCTGGAGATCGCCGAGAGAACTCTGATGGAAAATGCAGAGCTGATGGAAAATCTGCTGACATCACTCTCGATGCAGGGCTTTCAGATCGCCGTGGATGATTTCGGTACCGGCTACTCCTCTTTCAGCTACCTCAGACGCCTCTCTTTAAACCGCATCAAGATAGACATTTCCTTTGTCGAAAATGTCCCCAACGACAGCAACGACTCCGCCATCTGCAGCGCCATCATCTCCATGGCCCACAACCTGGATATCAAAGTGATAGCTGAGGGAGTCGAGACAGAAGAGCAGATGGAGTACCTGCGCAATGAACGCTGTGATGAGATCCAGGGGTATGTCTTCAGCAAGCCGGTAACAGCAGAAGAGGTATCAGAGATGGTGCGCCAGGGATTCTGGCATATTTAAGGCAGGACCGAGGTGCTAGGAAAAGAAAAAACAAAGGAGGCTCTTGCAAAACTCTCAAATCCCCTCTCCCTTGAGGGAGAGAGGGCGTTTTGCAAGCGCCTCAAAGATGAAACTATTCTAAACCCGGTTCCCTGGTCCTTGGTCCTTGGTCCTGCTCTTATCCTCGGCCCTGTTTTTCCTAGGTCCTCGGCCCTGCTTTCATCCTTGGCCCTGCTTTAGAAACTCAGGCTCCACTGCCCCGAACCGCCCGTACGACCGGCGAAACAAACCTGATTTCGACCCCGTTTCTTAGCCCTGTAGAGGGCCAGATCTGCGCGTTCGATAAAACCGGGTATGGATTCCCCCTGCTGCCGGATGGCGGTACCGACGCTGACCGTCACCTTCAGCTGGGAAAGGGATCCCTTGAAACGGATACCCGCCACCCGCCGCCGCAGGCGCTCGGCAATGGCGGGGATATCTGCTGCCGGGGCTCCCACGACAAAGATCCCAAACTCTTCACCACCCAGGCGGACGGGAATGTCCCCCGCCCGGGCATCGGCACGGATGATTTGGGCTACCTGGCGCAACACATCATCACCCTGAACATGGCCGTAGCTGTCGTTGAGCCGCTTGAAATAATCGATATCCAGCATCGCCAGCGCCACCTGGGTACCACCATTTCGATCATGAATCTCGAACAGACGACGCAGAGTATCCTCCATATAGAAACGGGTGAACAGGCCGGTCAGTGAGTCACGGATAGAACGCTCGTAAAACCGTTGCCGCTCCAGCTCGATACCGCGATAAATGGTCTCCCGCTCAACAGCCACCTGCAGCGCTGAACACATTTCGCTGCTCACCCGCTCGATCTCTTCGGTTCGCTCTATCCATTGCTCCAGATGGATGACCGCCACCCCATATATCGAATCTTCCTCCCGCTTGAACAGGGGCAGCACCAACCAATGGCTACCGCTACCGTTCTCCTCCTGACTGGTCCAGAGCAGTTCGAAGCTGTACCCACCAGCACTGGCATTCCAACGCTGGCGATGAATGCCAAACAGGCTGGATATCTGCTGGGGCGGAGAGACAACCACCCCCCGATAGCGGCTGGCTGGCGCCAGGTGAAGCACAGTCTCATCCTCCAGCTGCACAAAGAACTCCAATAGCGTTGCCGGCAGCATCTGTTGCAAAACCAGCAGCAGTCGCTCTGCGATATCCCTGAAGTCCCGGGAAACGATCATGGTAGAGGTAATATCTTTCAGCAGGCCGTTGAGCCGGGACAAGCGCTGGATATCCGCAATCTCCCCGGCCATCAGGTAGAGCCCGCACTCCACTCCCTTGAGCTTGTTTATGACATACCCTGCCAGCTGCTCAGGAATAATAGCGCCATGCTGGGGCGCTATCACCCTTACTGGATATTTCTCGATGTGCGACAACGCATGGCCGAGCACATCCCGACTGGGCATGTAGTGCTCATGAAAGATGCGTATTGACTCGAAGTAGTTTTCATTCTGCGCAAACAACCCCTGGCCCTGGTTAAAGCCACCGAACAGATTACTCGAGAAAAGGGTGCCGCTATGCTCATCAAAGGTACAGAAGGCAGCTGGAAAATGGGCATAAGGGGTAAACACGAACTGGAGCAAACGGTCTGGAAGTTGCAGGCGCCACTGATGCTCCTCTACCTGCCAGAAGGGAATGCTGATGCCATAGTGCCTGATCAGTGCCCCGGCCCGCGGGTGGGTGACGATACGGGCATCTTTCCGATCTGTCATCGCATCGATCAGGGGCAGGGAGGCGGTGACATCAGGATCCGGATGATGGCAGATGAACCAACGGATATGGGAGAAAGGGATGATCGCCTCTATCTTCTGCAGGGTGTGCTCAAAGGTTACCCTGGAACCCGGGTCCAGCAGCACGGACTGCTCCCCCTGTTCGATCAGATAGGTATGGCAGTTCAGGTCGCTTCCGGGGGCCATGTGCCCCACCCACCAGATTCGGTCCGCCACCTGCACCGCATGGGATAGATCGACCCCGTCTGAATCGACTGCCAACGCTCCACCCTCCCACGGCCAATGGGCTGTTTTTACCAATACGCTGCCAGAGGGTGGTGTCTCAGCCAATCAGGGATTCTCCCGTTACCATTACTTTCGTGAGGTCGAAGGTCAGGTGGGCCTGAACAGATCATCTTTCTCTTCCCGGCCAACCTGTGTTTCGGAGTGAAAAAGTTTGAAATCCGGGTGACAGACCCGGTTTCTGCCCTCTTTCTTGGCCTGATAAAGAAAACTGTCCGTCTGCTCGATAAAGGCATCCATCTCCAAGGTATCGCCCTTCCTGTAGAGATTGACACCCATGCTGGCAGTAACAGTAAGCGTTGTGCCATCCAGTTTCAACGGCGTCCCGGCGATCGCCGTCCGCAACCGGTTCGCGGCGCCGACTGCCCGTGGAAGTGGTGTAGCCGGGAGGATCAGTGCAAACTCTTCCCCGCCATAGCGGCAGGGGACATCGATCTTGCGCAACATCCCCGCGATCAACCGGGCACAGTGCCGCAATACTCGGTTACCGGTCTCGTGACCCCACTGATCATTTACCCGCTTAAAGTGGTCCAGATCCAGCATAACCAGAGCCGCGGGCTGCCCACTGCGCCGGGTGCGCTCCCACTCCTGCTCCATCATGTGCAAAAAGTGGCGATAGTTGTACAGGCCGGTCAGGGCGTCCGTATGAACCTGCTCCGCAAGCGTCTCCACCTGGCGGCAGGCATGCTCCAGCTCTTCGAGCCTTGGGCAGCCCGTTTCGCCTACCGGGCAACCTCCTTTTTCGTTGTCGTTGTTATCCATCGACCGACAGGTCTGGCCCCCGATTGGAACATGATTTGCGCAAAAACAGTATTGTGCTCCGAGTGTCTTGCCGATTCCACCCCTGATAACAGGTGACATGCCAGTACCCGGTTAAGCGGAAAGGGGGTGGTCAACTAGCGCCTTCCGGCACAGGATATAGGGGTAGAAGATTTACGAAATCAAACGGATTCGCGCCCAATATTTGGAAGCAGGGCAGGACGTAACACCCCATAATCGAGCCTGAAGCTTCTCATGGCGTTGATTGGCAGCACCACAATATATCGTGGGCGGAGGCGCTAGTTACCCCCCTAAACGGAATTAACCAGGTGCTTGCCGCGACAGCACTTTCTGCAACACAAAAAAACGGGCGCCGAAGCGCCCGCTTTTTTAAAGGTGAAAACCTCAGCGGCCAGAGCCGCGGGATCCGACGAATTCGGGATAGGCCTCCAGACCACACTCCCCGATATCGACGCCCTCGAACTCCTCCTCTTCCGAGACGCGGATTCCGACGGTCACCTTGAGGATGAACCAGGTGACAAGACTCGCCATGAAGACCCAGCCGAAGATCACCAGCAGACCGGTGACCTGAGCGCTGAACGTGGCATCTTCGTTGGAGAATGGCACGGCCATCAGGCCCCACATGCCTACCACACCATGCACCGAGATGGCACCAACCGGGTCATCGATGCGTATTTTGTCGATGGTGATGATGGCAAAAACCACCAATATACCACCGATTGCACCGACAATTGTGGCCCACAGTGGGCTAGGCGCCAATGGTTCGGCCGTAATCGCCACCAGGCCGGCCAGGGCACCGTTGAGGGTCATGGTCAGGTCTGCCTTACCGAAGATCATGCGGGCCGCCAGCAGTGCCGCCACCACACCGCCTGCTGCCGCTGCATTGGTATTGACGAACACCGCTGCTACCGCATTAGCCTCACCCACGTTGGAGAGAATGAGTTCCGAACCACCATTAAAACCGAACCAGCCCAGCCAGAGGATAAAGGTGCCCAGAGTGGCCAACGGCATGTTGGCGCCGGGGATGGCCCGGATCTCACCATTGGCTCCATACTTGCCTTTACGGGCACCGAGCAGCAGCACACCGGCCAGGGCAGCCGATGCGCCCGCGAGATGCACGACGCCGGAACCGGCAAAGTCCTTGAATCCCAACGCATCCAGGAAACCGCCGCCCCACATCCAGTAACCCTGAAGGGGATAGATGAGACCCGTCATCACCACCGCGAACCAGAGGAAGCTCCAGAGCTTCATACGCTCGGCCACGGCACCGGAGACGATGGACATGGCGGTGGCTACGAACACCACCTGAAAGAAGAAATCAGACATGCCGGAGTAGTAGTCCCCTTCATACCAGCCCGCTGGATCCTGGGCCAGCACGGCGGCAGGGTCATTGTCTCCACCGAACATGAAAGAGAAATCCAGCGCGGGGATAATGCCGTTGCCCCCCTCCGGATACATAATGCCGTAGCCCACCAGCATGTACATGATACTGGCGATAGCGAACAGGGCGATGTTCTTGGTCAGGATCTCAGCGGTGTTCTTGGCCCGAACCAGACCCGCCTCGAGCATGGCAAAACCGGCAGCCATCCACATGACCAGCGCACCGCACACCAGGAAATAGAAGGTGTCGAGCGCATAACGAAGATTGAGAATATCTTCCATTGGAAAAAACCTCCAAAGAGTTAAAGGGGCGGGGTCAGAGCGCTTCCGGACCGGTTTCACCGGTGCGTATGCGAACCACCTGATCCAGCGAGGTGACAAAGATCTTGCCGTCACCGATCTTGCCAGTCTTGGCTGCACCCGAGATGGCTTCGATCGCCTGCTCCACCTGATCGGCGACAACCGCCACTTCGACCTTTATCTTGGGCAGAAAATCGACCACATATTCGGCCCCGCGATAGAGCTCCGTATGCCCCTTCTGACGCCCAAAACCCTTGACCTCTACCACGGTGATGCCGGAGGTGCCTATTTCAGAGAGCGCCTCTCGCACATCATCCAGCTTAAAAGGCTTGATGATTGCTGTTACCAGTTTCATTACCTTAATTCTCCTCGTTCGCGATCGTTACTAAACTTCAATGCGGTTAAAAAACCATGATGAACCTGAAGTACGGTCTACTTGAAACCAGATTAAGCAGATCTTATGCCAAAAACAGTTTATTCTTTATTTTCAAAGTAATACCTTCCACATCACACACACAAAACGGATCATTTGCACCAAATCAGACAACCATGAGCTGGCCGCACCATAGCGGCGCACCACTTTGGGGCAAAGCATCCACTGGACAACCGCCGCCTGCGCCGCTATGGTGCCGATATGATCGATCCCAAGCTGTTAGACGACCTGGCCAAACGGGTCGCGGGGAGCCTGCCCGGCAGCATTCAGCTGTTACAACAGGACCTCCAGAA
>JAUUYI010000044.1 GCA_030590525.1 Sedimenticola sp.
AAGTTGGCTAGGGGCGCCGGCTTGCTCTCTTGCTTCGACTCTGCATACAGGGACAGCAGGGAAAAGGGGGTGTGCTGATTGCGCAAATTTGTGAATTATCCAAAAAGTGGAGCGGGAGTAATGAGAAACAGCAATAAAGTGGGAGTAATGGACAACAGCAATAATAAGAGCATAGTCCGTATGCAGCATATGAATCTGGAATTCGAGACGGAACGACAGCTGGTCTGGGCCGCTTTCAAATATCCTGGACGGCCATGCATGACCAGGGAGTTGCTTTTGGATGTAGGCCGGTCCCAGCAGATGATTGCCGAACGGGCCACCAGTGGTTATCAGCAGGGGCTGCAGTCCCGATTGAAATATCAGGTGCTTTGTTCAGATCTACCCGGGGTATTCAATCTGGGGGGGGATCTGGCTCATTTCATCGACCTGATCCGGGCTGGGGAGAGGGGTTTCCTGTTGGACTATGCAACTGCCTGTATCGATATCCTGTATCAGACCGCCACCAGTTATGGCATCCCTTTTACGACTATTGCTCTGGTTCAGGGTGAGACACTGGGCGGGGGATTTGAGGCTGCTCTGTCAGCCAATGTCCTGATCGCTGAGCGAGGGGCCAGGTTTGGTTTTCCGGAGACCGTTTTCGGGATGTTTCCCGGGATGGGCGCCTTCAGCTTTCTGGCCCGCCGTATCGCGCCCGCACTGGCCCGGCGCATCATCGCCAGCGGCAGGGTATACACTGCTGAGGAACTCTATGAAATGGGGGTTGTAGATGTCCTGGCAGCCGATGGTGAAGGGCGTGAGGCAGTCTATGAGTACATCCAGCATCAGCGCCATCGCAGTGGTGGTTTCCAGGCGCTGGACCGGGTGTTCGAGCAGTTTAATCCACTTACTTATAAGGAACTGCAGGATACGATAAATCTCTGGGTGGATACGGCGATGGAATTGTCAGAGAAAAATATCCGTCTGATGGAGTATCTGGTGCGAGCACAGCAAAAGAACTGGGGTGGCACCGCAGAGAGATCCTCACAGCTCTCTCTGGTTGGTTGAGTCGAGTGGTCGAGAGGAAAGCCAGTTTCCCGTTACTGAACGGTCAACTTTCGGAGTGACCGCGTTTTGGGCGCAGCACTTCAGTCAGGGCAGCCCGGGCACGCTCCCAGGCGCTGTTCACCGCGTTGACGTGGCTGTTGCAGGTGAGAGCGAGTTGCTTGTCGGTGAGCCGCTCGCTCTCCCTCGCCAGGCTCGACAGCTCACACAGGCCAAGATTGAGAGCAGAGCCCTTGAGAGCGTGCATCAGTTCCCGAAAGCGGGTGATGTCACCATTGGATAGGGCGTCTGACATCCCCTGGATCAGCCGCTTTGAATCCCTTGTCAGGTTGTCCAGCAACTGTGGTAGAAAATCGCTGTCAGGTGCCAGTTCGATGATCTCACCGAGGATATCCAGGTCAATTACCGGGGTTCTGCCGGGCTCTGGTGCCGACTTCTGCAGCGGGAGGATGGGAGACGGCTGGTGCAGTCCATCAGCCACCATGGAGATCATCTCTAATAGTCGGGTTGTAGAGATGGGTTTGGTCAGGAAGTACTGGATGCCCGCCTCCTCGCATTGGGCACGGGCATCCACGGTGGCATTGGCAGTCAGCATTACGAACGGTATCGCATCCTCGCCGGGGTGGGCGAAACGGTATGTCCGGTAGGTATCGATACCACCCAGTCGTGGCATCTCCATGTCAACGATGGCCAGATCATAGTGATCCTTCTCTAACGCATCCAGTACCTCCATGCCATCCATTACCAGCCGGTGGGTGAGACCGGCCCGCTCAAGGATGCGGCTGATTACCATCCGGTTGATGCTGTTATCCTCTGCAACCAGGATCTGCAATGGATGTTGGATGCGCTGCTCACGGATAAAGTGATCGGACAGATCGATGATGCCGTCATCTTCAAACCCGCCGGCACGGGAGGAGTGGAGGGCATTGAATAACAATGCCTTTTCGAACGGCTCCTGAAGGGTATAGACAGGATTCGGGATTCGTCTGGTGTCCGGTGCCATACTCCCCTCGGGTGAGACGATGAGGATCTTGATCTCTGGCAGGGAGAGTTCGGGTCCCAGTGACTGAAGCAGGTTTCTGGCATCCTCACTCACTGGCAGAGGGTCGAATATGATCACCTCGAATGGCTGGCCTTGACTGGAGTTTTTGATCAGGCTCCGCAGTGCATCCCTGGGCGAGGAGACATCCTGATAGGGTACGCCCCAGCCAGTCAGGCTATGGGATACTTCGGTTTCGGCCCCCGGCTGCTGGCACAGGCGCAGCACACGACAGCCCTGCACCGTCAGCATCTCTTCCTCGTCTACCAGTTCCGCCTGCTGTGGGAGGTCGATGTCGAACCAGAAGGTAGTGCCGATGCCGGGAGTGCTTTGCAGTCCGATGCGTCCACCCATCAGTTCCACCAGTTGTCTGGCGATAGAGGTGCCGAGCCCGGTTCCACCATAGCGGCGGGTAGTGCTCTCATCCGCCTGAGTGAAGTTATCGAAGATATGCGGCTGGACCGCATTCGATATACCAATGCCGGTGTCCACCACCTCAAAGCGGATCAGCGATAATCTCTTTGCCTCACGAATCTGATGACAGCGCAGTTCCACCGTCCCTTTTTCGGTGAATTTGATGGCGTTGCCAATCAGGTTGATTAGTACCTGACGCAGGTGATGCGGATCACCGATCAGTCGGAACGGGGTATCCAGACCGATGGTCGAGAGCAGTCGCAGCCCCTTCTGTTCCGCTTCCGGGGAGAACATCCCGATGGTAGTGTTGATTAGCCTGTGCAGGTCAAAATTGGTCTGTTCCAGCTCCAGTTTCCCCGCCTCTATCTTGGAGATGTCCAGGATATTATCGATCAGCCTCAGCAGAACATGGCTGGAGGCATCGATGGTTTCCAGGTAACGCCGCTCTTCTGGGCCCATATCGCAACTTTTGAGCAGTTCACCGGTCCCGATGATGCCATTGAGCGGGGTACGGATCTCGTGGCTCATCCTGGCCAGAAACGTGCTCTTGGCTCGAGTGGCTTCCTCTGCCCGCTCGCGTTCCGCCTTGAGACGTCGGATCAGCACAGCGGTGTAGCCGGGGAGAACGGCCATAGCCACCAGCAGGCCCATGGCGATCGGCATGTGGGTGGCCCAGTAGTCACTGAGCAGCAGGGCACTCCCGAAGCCCAGCAGTGACAATACAGTCGCCAGGTAGAGGTAGCGTTCGCCGTAGCGAAAACCGTTGCCCATGGTGATCCAGAGACAACCGGCCCACCAGGGAGCGCCAACCACTCCGGTAGCGATCATGGCGATGCTGAAAGAGCCGATGTCGACGAAGATCCCCGCTATGATCCTGGCCGGGGAGGCGGTAGGCCAGATAATAATCGAGAGCAGGAACAGCAGGGCCAGGAAAAAGTGTACACTGAATATCAGGATCCCCGATTCCAGCAGCGGCTTGTGGTCGTTCGTATGGTGGCTGACGACGGATAGATAACAGAGAATTATGACCAGGATGATGATGCGCAGTAGTGCCTGCTCGAACTCTATGCTGGAATATTTCTTCAAGCGCTGTTGCACTGGGGTGGAAGCAGCACTCAAATAATGGATAATTCTTGCTGGGAAGTTACGCATGTTTTATGGGCAGTAAAACTACCTTGATAACTCGGGTTGTGCAGCTATTGCCACAGCAATGGATGAGGTCTCTTTACAATAGGTAGATGAGTGATCATCCAGTTTTCAAGAGCTTTTTGAAAAACAACTCGATAAATCCAAATTTACCAGGGCAGCTATGGAACAACAGGAAATCTATCCCGCGATCGTCAAGGCTATCGCGACCCAGAAACGTCTGGATCCTTCTCGGGTATCCATCGATTCCACGTTACAGGAACTGGGAATTTCCTCCCTGGATGCGATCACCATTGTGTATGAAATTGAAGACCTTTTCGATATCGAGGTCGACAATGAAGAGCTGGAAAACCTCAAGAGTGTCCGCAATATAGTGGACGGTATCACGAAACTGGTCCAGGCCAAAAGCTGAATAGTGGCGAGGCGAGTCGTCATTTCCGGGCTGGGAACTGTATCTGCCCTGGGTCAGGGGAGGCGGAAATTCTGGGATGCACTGATCACCGGCAGCCCCGGGATCCGTGCGTTGCAGGGTTTTTCCGGGAGAGATATAAAGATCCCGATCGGGGCTCAGCTGGTGGAATTCGACGCCGACGCCCATTTTTCATCATCGGATCTGCCTTTGCTGGACCGCCACAGCCAGTTTGCGCTGGTGGCAGCCAGAGAGGCGGTGGCAGATGCTGGATTGACCCCGTCGGAGTTGCATACAGGCGGGGCTGTGATCGCTACCGGCTGTGGCGGGAAGGAGACCGACGAGGAGACCTATTTTCGCCTCTACAAAGAGGGGAAGCGACGGGTCCATCCCCTTACCATACCCCGTGGGATGCCGAGTGCGGCTGCCAGCCAGGTCAGTATGCAACTGGGTGTGGCTGGCCCGGTTTTTACCGTCTCCAGCGCCTGCGCCTCTTCCAACCACGCTGTGGCCCAGGCAGCCATGATGATCCAGAGTGGTCTTGTGGAGGTCGTGATCGCGGGGGGAAGCGATGCCCCTTTTACCTATGGGCTGCTGAAATCGTGGGAGGCGATGCGTGTGCTCAGTGCCGACAACTGTCGCCCTTTCTCTGCCGATCGCAGTGGTCTGGTGCTGGGAGAGGGTGCCGGAATTGTGGTGCTGGAATCTCTGGAACATGCCCGCCAGCGGGGTGCGGCGATATACGCGGAACTGGCCGGATTCGGCATGTCGGCGGACGCAGGTCATATCACTGACCCCTCAGCGGACGGGGCTGCCCGGGCAATCCTGTCTGCACTGGATAGAGCGGCCGTGGCGCCGGAGAGGATCGACTATGTCAATGCGCACGGCACCGGGACCCAGGCCAACGACGTGACCGAGACCCGTGCCCTGCGGCAGGTGTTTGGTGCCCACGCAGACCAGCTTGCGGTCTCTTCCACCAAGTCGATGCACGGCCATGCCCTGGGCGCGTCTGGTGGGCTGGAGCTGGTGGCCACGGTGCTGGCACTGAAAGCAGGTCTATTGCCGCCCACGGCCAATTTTACCCGCCCTGGAGAGGGATGCGACCTGGATTATCTCCCCAATCAGGCCCGTGAGCAGGATATCGAATGGGCGATCTCCAACTCCTTCGCCTTTGGTGGCTTGAATGCGGTACTGGCAGTACGGCGCATCTAACCCTTACTTCGAGCGCCTTACGCCTTTATTCGTGCCTCTACCCGGGCAGCATCGATAAACGCCTGGTCGACTTCCCGGGGATAGAGGGGCCAGATTTCGTTCACCCGGCTCGCATGATAACGGGCCTGTCGTTGCAACCATTTTCGGGTCAGATCCTCCAGGTTCTGCAGTGTGAGCAGACTGGGGGAGGTCCAGGCCAGGTAGTCGGAAACCAGCGCGTTGGCGTAACGATCGCTCCAGCCCCTCCGCAGCAGCAACTCGGGAAACTGCGCCGGCTCGAGTGTGCGGCCGCTCAGTGACGGGGCGGTTTCCACCACTCCGCCTGTCCCATATCCCGCTGCATCCCGTTCGAACCATTGGCCAACAGCATGCCCGGACTCGATCTGCACCAGTCGCTTAAGGGCGCTCGTGTGGGGAAGTGGATTGACCTCCTTCGGGTGGGGAGGCCGGATCAAATCTGCGTCTTCCGAATCGAAGTCCCCATTCGAGGCGTCTGCGGCGTGCCACGACATACCCTGTTTCCGATCGCTCGGACGGATGCCGCTGGCGAGCAATGCCAGGGGAAGCCGCTGGCTCCCATCAAGCAGCCAGAACTCGTGACGATCCTGCAGCGAGAACGGTATCTCCACCTGTTTCCCCTCCAGGGCATCGATGAGCAAATCCACCTTTTTCAGCATACTGCTGAGATCGAGTAGCGGGTTGGCAGGGACCCTCTGCAACCCTTGCTGCTGTGACCAGATTCCAAATCGCAGGTATTGGTAGGTCACAGGTCCAGGTGTGACGGCACCCCACATATCATCTGGTCTGGCCGCTCTGATCTGAATCTCCCAGTCCCTCCCATCCAGGCTGATGGCGCGGCTGGAATGGAGTTGCAGCACCTTAATGATCCCTCTGAAGGGGTTGAGCCGGCGAATGGCGTAGCAGCGATAGAGTGAGCGGTCAGACACCTGGATTCGTTCCTGGGATGGTCTATCATCGAAAGGGTGTGCAGCAAGGAAGTTGGCGATTGACAAATTTCAATGCCAGGCTCTGATTAATAGCATACCATTTCACTCAACATAATTTCGGATGCGCTACAGGTGAGTTCTGTCTGCACGCCGTATGGATTTAGAGGAGACATGACGATGCACACGCCATCCAGACTCGAGAATTTTCCTATCTCATTTTTCGCCATGGTGATGGGGCTTGCCGGGTTCACCATCGCCTGGGAAAAGACCCAGCAGGCATTTGATCTCAACTTGAATGTGGACGGGGCTCTGATATCAATGACCGGGCTCGTGTTCCTGATTCTGCTGATATTCTATGGTGTTAAGCTGGTCCGTTATAAAGATGCTGTAAAAGCGGAACTGCACAATCCGATCAAGTTGAACTTTTTCCCGACCATCTCCATCAGTCTGATCCTCCTGTCGATCTGCTCACTGCATGTGTCACACTCGTTGAGTCATGTGCTGTGGTTCACCGGGACGGCTCTGCACCTGCTATTCACCTTCTATGTGATGGATGTGTGGATCCATCATGACAAGTTCGAGGTCCACCATATCAACCCCGCCTGGTTTATTCCGGTAGTCGGTAATGTGCTGGTGCCTATCGCTGGTATGGAACTGGGGTATACGGAGCTCTCCTGGTTCTTTTTCAGTATAGGAATGCTTTTCTGGCTGGTGCTGTTTGCCATCATCTTCTACCGGGTGCTGTTCCACAATCCACTCCCGGGCAAGTTGATGCCTACCTTCTTCATCCTCATTGCCCCACCCGCAGTGGGATTTATCGCCTATATGAAGTTGACTGGCGAACTGGATGCCTTTGGGCGGATACTCTATTACTCAGGGTTATTTCTCACCCTGTTGCTTCTGACTCAGGCGAAAAGATTCAGCCAGCTCCAGTTTTTCCTCTCCTGGTGGGCCTACTCGTTTCCATTGGCGGCCATCACCGTGGCAACACTGTTGATGTACCAGATGACGGGAATACCCACCTTTGCGGTGCTCGGGCTGATTTTTCTGGGATTGTTGAGCATCATCGTAGTGTTTTTGCTCTATAGGACCCTCAAGGCGATCGGTTCCCACCAGATCTGTATGCCTGAAGGGTGAAACTTCTCATCCGGAGTTGAAACGGACCCCTTGTTTGTGCTTTTCTAGGCTCTGTCCATTTCGGATCGCATAAAAGGCGGGGAGAGGGTCCATGCATTTGTCAGCGTTTGGAAAAATCGCTTCTGTTTCTGTTCTTCTGGTACTCGGCGAGGGGCAGTTACTGGCGCAGGAAGCGGATCAGGCAGCACGAGAGGTGGAACAGACACTCCATCTGACCCCGGATATCGAGAATGGCCGCAAGGCCTTCGCTCTCTGTACCGTCTGTCACCGCCCTGAGGGTTGGGGGTCGGACGACGGGACATACCCTCAGATCGCGGGGCAGATCAGCAGTGTCATCATCAAGCAGCTGGCTGATATCAGGGCCAGAAATCGGGACAATCCGACTATGCGTCCCTTTACCTCCCCGCAACTGCTGGGCGGCCCCCAGGAGATTGCGGACGTGGCGGCCTATATCTCCCGGTTACCCATGGATCCCTATAACGGGGTTGGCCCTGGCTTCGATCTGGAGCAGGGGAAACGGGTTTACCAGAAGGAGTGTGCCGACTGCCATGGGGAGCGGGGCGAAGGCGATGAAGGGGAGCATGTGCCGGCGATACGGGGTCAGCACTATCGTTACCTGGTACGGCAGTTCGACTGGATCCGGATGGGCAAACGTCGCAATGCAGACCCCAAGATGGTCAAGCAGATCAAGCGTTTCTCCACACGTGACGAGCTGACCGTCCTGGATTATGTATCACGTCTAAAACCGCCCGAGGAAAAACTGGGCCAGCCTGGCTGGCATAATCCGGATTTCCCCAAATATTCCCGCAGACCGATGTCACGTTCGAGGTTTCAGCCTCCGCCGAGACCATCACCTCCGTTGAGACCACAGGGATTTGAACGCCCGGAGCGGCCGGAACCACCGCCACGTTTTCGCCCGAACGACATGGAGTAATAAAAAAAGCAGGCCGAAGCCTGCTTTAAAATCCACGTCTGGTAAAATCTACCCTCCAGCCTGGATCAAGCCCGGCATCTCTGCCGGGCTTTCCATGCGCTGGAGATTGCGGCTCATCCGAAGATGTCGTGGGTAATATTATTGAACCAGCTATGCGCGTACAGCACTTCCCGCTTGAGCTGTTCAGCGCTGGCGTCGGCCGGCGTCAGACCACCCGATACCTTGGTGATCTTGGAACGGTCCTCCGCCAGACGGTAGACAGCTGCCACCGAGAAAGCATAGTCCTTACCTGCGATGGAATAACAGGTGTTGACGTAGGCGGGGGTTCCAGGCTCCTTGCCGTTCATCATGGCCACGACAGCGGCAGCGCAGACCTTGGCCTGGGAATTCGCCGAGTAGCCGGATTTTGGCATGCCGGTGGCGATACTGGCGTCACCAATGACATGAATCCCTGCATGAAGGGTGGATTCGAATGTCAGCAGGTCGATCGGGCACCAGCCACCATCATTGGTCAGGCCAGCGGTGGCTGCGATCTTACCCGCTTTCTGTGCCGGGATAACGTTTAACACGTCCGCCTTGATCTCGTCCCCGAATGCCGTCGTAACGGTCTTGGTGGCAGCGTCGACCTTGACTACTCCAGATTCCTCCTGCTGCCCGTGCCATTCGATCAGGGCGTTATCGGTCTCATATCCGTAGAGCTTTTTCCAGGCGCCTACGAACAGCCCCATCTTGGAGAATTTTGGCTTGGGATCCAGGATGATGACCTTGGATTTGGGCTTACTGTGCTGCAGATACATGGCGATCTGACTGGCCCGTTCATAGGGACCCGGGGGGCAGCGGAAGGGGTTGGGCGGGGGGGCAATGACCACAGTGCCGCCATCTTTCATCTGCTCCAACTGCTTGCGCAGGATAGCGGTCTGAGGGCCGGCCTTCCAGGCATGCGGTATCTTCTGGGCAACCTCGGCATCGTAGCCTTCGATCTTGTCCCAGCGGAAATCGATACCGGGTGCAACGATACAGCGGTCGTAGGCGAAATCGCCGTGACCAATGGTCTTGACCACCTTTGCCTTGGGATCGATACCGCTGACCACATCATTGACTACCTTGACCCCATGTTTTGCCAGACCGGAATAGCCGAACTTGATGGAGTCCAGGGTGCGTTCCCCACCCAGCACCTCGTTGCTCATGTAACAGGTATAGTAATGCTTGTTGGCCTCGATCAGGGTGACCTCGACACTGGGGTCAGCCATGCGGATGTACTTGGCAGCAGTTGCGCCGCCGGTGCCTCCACCCACGACGACCACTTTTTTGCTCGCGCCCAGGGCGATGTAGGGTACGCCGGCCATCCCGATGGCGGTGGCCGCACCGGCAGTCTGAATAAATCCTCTACGGGTAATCTTCATATTGGCTTGTCTCCTACCTTATTTCTGCTGGCTGGCGTAAAAGTTGAGAAGTTCCTCGATGCCGGCGTTACCCTTCTTGGAGAGTAACGTCTTCAGTTTCTTTTTCATCTTCTTGGGGGCTTCCCGGTCACCGGCCTTGAAATTCGCCAGTTGCCACTTGATGTAAGGGGTCCATTGGCCCGCCATGACGCCGGCATCGTCTTCCGCCGACTGACCACCTTCCGCGTGACACTTTTCACAATATTTATCATGCAGTTTGGCGCCACTCTTGACCAGCTTGGCGTCAAAGCTCTGTTTCGCCTTGATGAAAGGCTGGTCGGCGTAAATCGTTGCCAACTGTTTGAACTCGTCCGCGCTGTAGCCTTTGGCAATGCGTCCCATGATGGTGGAGGGGATCTCACCGCTGGCATAACCTTCCAGGGTCTCCACGAAGTAATCTGTAGAGAGACCGGCAATGGTGGGTGTGGCCGGGCCCTGGCTACTGCCATTCATGCCGTGACACCCAAAACATGTCTGGGCCAGCATGGTATCGTTGGCACCGGTCATCAGTTTGGGTTTGTCGGCGGAAAAGGCTGCGGGTGCTATGCAGATTGCAAGCCCGGTGGCCAATATCGCCCTTGTCAGGGTTTTGTACGCCATAATACCTCCTTCGGTTTTTTTGGATGTTTATACTCACCAGGGTAGTTATACCCCGCGAGGGGTGCAGTGGGGCAGAACGCCATTGCGTAGCCATTC
>JAUUYI010000050.1 GCA_030590525.1 Sedimenticola sp.
GGCAGAGAGTGGCTGCGCCTGAACCGGGATTCAGGGGAGACCTCCGGTGTTCTGGAACGGGAGCAGGAGCTGCGGGCGCTGTTAGAGAGCGTTGCCATTCTCGAGGCACAGGTGGGAGAACTTAGCGCCGCCGTGGAAGCGGGGCGTGCAGAGCTGAATCAGGCGGAGCAGGCCCGGGAAGAGCAGCAGCGGATACTGAACGAGGCCAACCGGCAGCTTTCCGATCTCCGCTCCAGCCTGAGTGGAAAACGAACCCGTGCCGAGCACCTGCGCAATCGTAGCCGTAACATCCAGCAGGAAGTGGAGGAGTTGCGGCAGCAGATCAGCCAGGGCAGGGATGAGCTCGAGACCTCCCGGGGCCGTTTGCACCAGGCGCTGGAGGAGATGGAGACCCTGAGTGAACGACGTGAGGCACTGGTTCGGCAACGGGATGATTTACGGATGCGGTTGGAGGAGATCCGGCAGCAGGCGGGTCAGCAGCGCACCCGGGCCCATGAGATGGCACTGCGGATCGAATCCATGCGTAGCTCCAGGGATTCACTCACCCGAAACCTGGAACGAGTACGTGGGCAGCTCTCCCATCTGGAGGCCCGGCGCCAGGAGTTGGAAATTGCGATGGAAGAGGGGGAGATACCCCTGACAGAACAGCGTACAGAACTGGATCTGCAACTGGCGTGCCGGGTGGATGCTGAGGCTGCGCTTACCCAGGCACGTGAGAATCTGGCCGGAATCGATGCCCGGCTGCGCGGCCTTGAACAGGGCCGGGCCGGAGCAGATGAGGAGGTGCAAAAGCGCCGCAGCAGCCTCGACCAGGAGCGTCTGCAGCGCCAGGAACTGGTGATTCGCCGGCGTACTCTGGAAGAGCAGTTGGAGGAGAGCGGGTTTCAGAAAGAGCCACTACTGGGAGAAATTCCTGAAGATGCGAATGTTGAACGCTGGCAGGAAGAAGTGGCACGGATGGACGCCCGTATCCGCCGGCTCGGGCCGATCAACCTGGCTGCTATCGAAGAGTATCAGGAACAGTCGGAACGCATGCGCTACCTGGATACCCAGTACGCCGACGTCACAGAGTCTCTCGATACCCTGGAAAACGCCATCCACAAGATCGACCGGGAGACCCGTACCCGTTTCAAGAAGACCTTCGACCAGGTGAACAATGGTCTACAACAGAAGTTCCCCCGCCTGTTTGGGGGCGGCCACGCCTATTTACAACTGACGGGTGAGGATCTGCTCGACACAGGGGTCACCGTTATGGCCCGCCCCCCGGGTAAAAGAAATACCAGCATTCACATGCTCTCTGGTGGCGAAAAGGCACTGACGGCGGTTGCCCTGGTGTTTGCCATATTCGAACTCAATCCGGCACCTTTCTGTATGCTGGATGAGGTGGATGCACCGCTGGACGATGCCAATGTGGGACGTTTTTGCGACATGGTCAGGAGCATGTCTGAGCAGGTACAGTTTATCTTTATCACCCATAGTAAGATTACCATGGAGATCGCCAACCAGCTGACAGGTGTTACCATGCATGAACCTGGCGTCTCCCGGCTCGTCTCAGTGGATGTGGACGAGGCTGCGCAGATGGCTGCAATCTGAAAAACGGAGTGGGGCAGACCGAATGGAAGCCGATACAGTTCGACTGCTGCTTTTCCTGGCCGGGATTGCGCTGATCCTCGGGATCTATTTCTGGGACCGGGCAAAAAAGCAGAGGCTCAAAACCCATGCTATACGTAAGCCCCGCAGAGATCCGCTGGTATCCCTGCATGAAGGGGAGAGAGCGGGGATGGGACGACGGACCACTGATGCCCCATGGGAGAGTCTGGATCAGGCGGGCGATGACAGCTTGGAAGAGGCAGCCATCGATGATGCCCTGGAGGAGTTGGACGAACTGGTCAGGGATGAGGTATCCGCTACCGAGGTAATCCCGGATAAGGACGGCGGGTTCTCATTCTCCAGCGAAGAGGAAGACGATCTCCGGGAACGTGCCGGATTGCCCCAGAAGATCCTGCAACTCAACATCGTCTCTCGGGGTGAACCCATGTCGGGTGACGAGCTCACAAGATCCATTCGGGAGTCTGGTATGGAGCCGGGGGATCTTCAGATCTATCACTGTTACGACGAACAGAGAAAGGGTACGGTGCTGTTCAGTCTTGCCAGCCTGGTGGAGCCCGGAACCTTTCCGTTGCAGGAGATGGACGGATTCAGCACTCCGGGGATTGTCCTGTTCGCACAACTGCCTGGCCCCAGAGATGCAATGGAGATCTTCGAGCAGATGCTCAAGACGGCAGAGTATCTGAGCGCACAGCTGAAAGGGGAACTGCAGGATGGCAGCCACAGCGTTCTGAGCCACCAGACCATCGAGCATACCCGGGAAGAGATCGTCGAATACAAGCGTCAGCTGCGGATAGCCCGCATTTCTCACCAGGCAGGCCGATGACTGCCCGGGGTGATGGCGAGGCCCGGCTACGGGCAGCCTGGCTGCGGGATGAGATAAGCCGACACAACTATCACTATTATGTGCTGGATGATCCCCTCATTCCAGACAGTGAATACGACCGTCTGCTGCGTGAACTGCAGGCCCTGGAGGCCGAACACCCGAAACTTATTACCCCGGACTCCCCGACCCAGCGGGTGGGCGCCAGCCCATTGGATGGCTTTGACGAGATACAGCACCGGGTGCCCATGCTGTCGCTGGAGAATGCCTTTAGTGATGAGGAGATGGAGGGTTTCGACCAGCGAGTGCGGGAGCGTCTGGAGAGCGAGCAGGAGATCGTCTATGCGGCCGAACCCAAGATGGATGGCCTTGCCATCAGCCTGCGGTACGAGAAGGGTGTACTGGTACAGGCCGCTACCAGGGGCGATGGTACCCGGGGGGAGGCTGTTACCCAGAACGTTCGCACCATCCCCTCGGTCCCTCTGCGCCTGCTGGCGGACGGTTGGCCCGAGATCCTGGAAGTAAGGGGCGAGATCTATATGCCTCTCTCCGGGTTTGAGCGAATCAACCAGCAGGCACGAAAACGGGGGGAAAAGGGGTTTGCAAATCCGCGCAACGCAGCGGCGGGGTCGCTACGGCAGCTTGATCCCCGAATAACCGCTCAACGCCCACTGGCCATGTTTTGTTACGGCGTTGGTGAGCTCTCCGGAGGAGACCTGGCGCCCAGTTACCATGAGAGTGTCAGGCAACTGAGCCGCTGGGGACTGCGTGTCTCACCGGAACTCAGGATCGTAAACGGGGTGGCTGGTTGTCTCGACTACTACCGCCGACTGGCGGAGCGGCGAGAGCATCTCGACTACGATATCGATGGGGTGGTGTTCAAGGTGGACAGCCTGGCGCAGCAGCGAGTCCTGGGATTCGTATCCCGCGCACCGCGCTGGGCCGTGGCGCGCAAATTTCCGGCCCAGGAAGAGATCACCCGGTTGCTGGAGATCGATGTCCAGGTGGGACGGACCGGTGCCTTGACACCGGTGGCGCGCCTGAAACCCGTCACCGTGGCCGGTGTTACCGTGACCAACGCCACGCTGCACAATGCCGAAGAGATTCAACGTAAGGATATACGCATCGGTGACTGGGTCATCGTCCGTCGGGCGGGCGATGTGATCCCCCAGGTGGTCAGGGTAATCCCGGACCGGCGCCCGCCGGATACCCGGATATTTCAGATGCCGGACAGCTGCCCGGTGTGTGGCTCGGAGGTGATACAGGACGCGGACGGGGTGGTGTTGCGCTGCAGCGGTGGTCTCTACTGTCCGGCCCAGCGCAGGGAGGCGATCAAGCACTTTGCCTCCCGTCGGGCCATGGATATCGAGGGGTTGGGTGACAAGCTGGTGGAACAACTGGTGAAGCGGCAGCTGGTCAGCTCTCCGGCAGACCTTTATCAGTTGGATCAGGAGACCCTGGCCGGGTTGGAGCGGATGGGTGAAAAATCAACCCATAATCTGATTCAGGCGCTGCAACGGAGCAAATCGACCACCCTGGCAAGGTTTCTGTTCGCACTGGGCATCCGGGAGGTGGGGGAGGCGACAGCACAGGCCCTGGCCACCCATTTTGGCACCCTGAAAGCGATCCATCAGGCAGGCATCGAAGCGCTGCAGGAGGTGTCCGATGTGGGTCCCGTGGTAGCCGAACACCTGGTTACTTTTTTTCGTCAGCCCCATAACCAGGAGGTGCTGGAGAAATTGCTCGAGGCGGGCGTTCACTGGCCGGCTGTGGCAATGCCGGCTGTCGACAGGCAACCTTTGAAGGGAAAGAGTTTTGTCCTGACCGGTACCCTGAGCCAGCCACGCTCCCAGATCAAGGAGGCGCTGCAGTCCCTGGGTGCCAAGGTGACCGGGAGTGTCTCCAAAAAGACCGATTATGTGGTGGCAGGGGTCGATGCAGGCTCCAAACTGGAGAAGGCGGAAAGGCTCGGCCTGGAGATTCTGGATGAGCCAGGGCTGGAACGGTTACTGGGTGGTGATGAGAGAAAAAATGTCGGGCACAAAAACCGTGCCCGACCTACATGGCTGGGTGATGATGAGAGTACCCAGGCATGAAGAGGCTGTGGTCCGTGAGGTTCTTGGAAAACAGACCGTCAGGGAGAAGGTGTGGACTTCGCGTGGATGGCGCGCCTGGCGGTTTCGAACCTGCTTTCGAGCATTGTATAATCCTGGTCGGGGAGGGCACCCGTCATATACCACGCCTGCTCCAACTGTATGGGGCTGGTCTCCGCCAGTTTATCTTGCGCCCTGTTACGCATATGGTCGGAGAGGCGCGAAACCTGCAAGGCCATGCGCTCTTTGGCGTACGCTTCAGGTGACTCCACTTCGGCAACGGTCTCCAGAAGCAGGCAACGCTTTAGCTGCTGACGCAGGTTTTCAGCCTGCTCTGCATGCAGAATTTCGGGGTCGCTGATGTTGTCCATGTAGATTTTGCACGCCGTTGAAAAACGTTTCTCCATGGCGGTCTGGTGTGCGCTGTTTCTGAATTCGGCGGATTTTCTCCACCTCTCTTCTGCTGATTCGAGTACTTCCGGTCTGGCTTCTCCCGGCACCTGCTCCAGGCTCTGACAGAGTTGTGCGCACAAACGTAATTGCTCCAGCTCGCTGAGTATCTCCTCTTCCACAATCGTCTTCTTGCGCTGTTGCAGGCCCTGTTCAGCCTGGTTCCAGCTGTTTTCCAGAACGTTGATCGATTTAAAGGGGATCTCCAGTTCACTGCTTTCCTGCCAGCGGCGCTTTAGTTCACGGTAGCCGTTGTCCAGCGCACTGGTCTGCAGACTTGTGTCGGCGTAGAGCTGGTCCAGTTCCCGGACAAGATTTTTGCGCAGCATCAGGTTTTCCTGCAGTACCTTCTCTTCCTCTCTACGCTGCTTCCGTTGACGGTTGAATATTTCGTCTGAGGCGTCTCGAAAGCGCTTCCAAAGTTCATTTTCTTCCTTTCGATGGCCGGTTACGGTGGTGTGCCATTGCTTCTGCAACTGTTTCGCCTCCCTGGTCGACTGTTCCTTTCCTTCCGCCTCAGTCAAGGCCTCCATCTGTCTGATCAGGTCGAGGCGAAATTGCAGATTCCGTTTTCTCTCGCGGGAAAAGTGTGCGCCAAGCTTCTTCATCCCTGCACGAAAACGCTTCTCGAGAGCACGCCGATGCTTTTCTTCAACCGGGCCAATGCCGTTCCAGGTATTACGGGTCTCTCGCTCTGCCTGGGTGGCCTTTTTCCAATCCATGTTGTTCCAGTCAGCCTGCTCGAGAAGGGTCTCAAGCTGAATGCATAGCGCCTCCCGTTCTTCAAGGTTGCTTGCGCGTACCTGGGCCTGTTCATCGAAGAATGGCCGACACTCCTTGTAGACCTGCTCCGAGGCGAGGTGGAAGCGACCCCAAAGCGCTTTATTCACTCTGGAACCGCTCCTGTCGAGCTGCTTCCACTCCAACTGCAACTGATGCAGCTGTTCTGCCTTCTCATGCATATCTGTTTCACTGGCGATCAGTGATTCCATTTTGGTGCACAAGAGTTCACGCTGTTGATCGGTGCCCCATTTGCGCCATTTACGCAGCTCCTGGATCTGCGTGCTCAGCTGGTGAAAATGCGCTTCGTGCTCCTGCATTTTCGTTGCTTCGAGATTGGTCAATCTGATCTGTTGGATTGCAGTGCGTATCTCATCGTACAGGCTTTCAGCCATTTTCAACTCACCTTTCTCGATCTCTTCCATCAACTTCGTTATCTGCGCAGGCAGTTGAGGGATTTTATTCTTAGCTGCTTCCTGCTGTTGCTGCAGCCGTTTTTTCAACTGCCCCTTCAGGGTGCGAAAATGCTCCTCTTGATGAGGGGCCGCCGAGACCTCCTTCAACAGGGAGTCGATCTGCTTCAACATTCGATCGACGACCCGCTTTTCCAATGGCATCTTTCCTTCGGCCAGGGCTTTGGCTCCTTTCAGCCACTCTTGAAGCTCACTGTTTGCTTTGCGCAATCGAGCAAACTGTCGTAGATGCCGCTGTGCCGTCTCAAGGCGTTTGGAGAACTCCTCTTGCAATTTTTTTTCACTCGTAGGATCGAGTAATTCCAGGCTGCTCCACTCGTTACGGCATGAGTCTACCCGGGCGCTCAGGGCTTCTTCCCCCAGTCCGTGAGACTCACTGCCCAGGCTGTCGATCAGTTGTTGTTTGGCCACCAACAGCTGGGCCTGTTGTTCTTCTGCTTCTATTTTATTTAGATTAACCTGTCGATACTTATCATATCCGGAGAGGAAGCGATTCTTCGTCTGTTGGAAACGTTCGGTCCATTCGGGGTCTATCTGGTCACTTATCTCCGCCCACTGCTGTTCCAGGTTACACAGTGTGGTGGAATCTTCGACCCAGTGGCCAAACTGCCCCAAGCGCTCCATACGTTCGTACAGCTCTTCGCAGCGGAAACGAATCTGATCTGGCATCGCCTCCTGTTCCGTGATCTCTCTGAGCTTGTTGCGTGCCAGACGGTGTGCCTTCTTGTCCTTTTTACCAATACGTTTTACCACCGCCTGCAGGGCACTCTTCTCTTTCAAATGTGTGACGGCGATCAAGCGATTGGCGGCGGTAGAGTCGGACAGGGCAATCTCTACCAAGGTCCCCTGGTCACGAACTCTTTCTATCGCAGCTGCGCGCAATTTTGTTTCTTTGCCTTTCAGTGCGAGCTCACAGAGCAGTTGCTGGTTCTCCAGAAAGGCTATTTCTGCCAGACATTTCTCCAGTGGCGGTGATGCGGGGTCCAAACCGCCCAGCAGCTGCTTCATGCGCCCCAGCGCTGCATCAATTACCACTGGGTCGCTGACTCGACCGGTGATCACCTCTTTAAGAAATGACAGACGCTCGATATGCTGGCAGGCCTCCGAGCGAACCTTACTGTCACTGTCATTTCGGACCAGCTCGCTGAGTATCTCTTCATCGATCTTGTCGGACCGAACCGATTGCAGTCGAATTGCTGCGTCTTTATGTTGCCATTTCGGCTTGCGGAATAAATTCAAAATCATAAACTATCACCATCGATTGGCTTTTCATGGTCAGGTCTAGATACGTAGCCTATTCTTAGCGGTACTGGCTGTTCGTACAATTCTGCCTACCGTCGTGAAATGTAAACCGAAGAATTCCGCTATCTGCTGATAACTATATTGCCCCGTCGCATAGGCTGCTACTATAATTACATATTTGCACGACTCCTACAGGAAGACAGCCTTGATGCCTTCCACGTCCTCGGTGACACCTTCGATCTCTATCATTTCAACCTCGGGTTCTATTCCAACTTTCTGAAATGATTTGACCTGCGACCAGTCTGCCAGGTTGGCGTTACTGAGAGTCTGAAGCCGTGCGACCAGTATCACATCCACATAGTCCGCCTCGGGGCCCCCATCGTAATCCATGTTCTGGTAGTTCTCGGCTACCTGTATCAGAGTTTCTGGAAACCCCCAAGTGGTCAGGATCTGCTTGCTGACTGTGGGGCTCAGATTCGTTACCAGACTGTCCAGCCGCTCTTCGTCGAGCATGAACTCAGCGTAGGATTCGGCCAGGGTCAGGATAGGCAGGCTGCCGATGTTGTGGATCAGTCCTGCCAGCATGGCCTGCTCCTTCTCCAGGTGAGGCAGGTTTTGAGCCAGAACCCGGCTGAAGGCGGCGACTTGTATGCTCTCCTCCCAGAGGGTACGGAGGCGTTTGTCGAGGAGATTGGACGTGGCCTGGTACATCTGTTTCATAGCCAGGCTGATCACCAGACTACGCACCAGTTTCATGCCCAGCCGGGTAACTGCCATCTGAATGTTGTCGATCGGCACACGCCCGCGGTACAGCGGGCTGTTGACTACCTGCAGCAGTCTGGTCGAAAGCGCTGCATCAGTAGCAACAATATCTGCAATTTGATTTGCATTCGTCTCCGCCCGATCCATCTCATCGCGTACCCGAAGGGCCACTTCGGGGAGAGTTGGCAGGCTGATTCTGTTGTCGCGGATGGCGCTCTGAAGTTGCTCGAAAAACTCGGCTTCTGTTGTCATGTGATCACTTTTTATCTGTTTGCCGGGATGTTCCCTCGTCTACAGGTTTAGATATCGGTCACTGGAAACCAGAGTTGAGAGGGGCTGAAAATAAAATACCGCTTCTCAGGAAACCTGTTCTTCCAGGCTATAGGGTAATTCCAGTAACTGCAATCTGGGGCCCGTAGCATCGATCAGGTGCAGGTCGTCCGCCTCGACGAGGGAGATCTCTGCGACAGCCAACAGGTCATACCCCCCGTTGGGTGTTACTTGGGCATCGACTACCTTTCCGGCACCCTGGCTGGACTGGCTACTGCTTGAAAACAGCTTATCCCCAGGGCGTGGTGGAGTGGTTGTATCCACATGGGCGAGATACATGCGACGCTTGAGCTTCCCCAGGTATTTCATTCGTGCCACCACCTCCTGGCCCGTGTAACAGCCCTTGGTGAAACTGACCCCATCGATCAGTTGCAGGTTGACCATCTGGGGCACGAATGCCTCGATTGTACTCTCCTGGATGGTTGGGATGCCGGCACGGATATCGAGCAGCGCCCAATGACTGGCATCCTTTACCGTGGCGGTGAGGGATAGTCTTTCCCAGAGAGCGGTTATCTCCTGCACTGGCCCGATCAATTCATAGCGAGCGGTCTCTCCTGCCAGGCGCAGCACGGTTACTCCTCCTGCCTGGACCTGCTCCCCAACCTGGGACGGCAGGTTGGGGAATGATTCTCCCAGCAAGGTTTCAGCACGTGGTCCGGCCAGGCCTATTCGTATCAGGTCGTCACTGGCATCCTCCACCTTGACCTTTGACATCAGGATGAACATTGGGAGGCGTTTCAATATGGCCTGGTGAGTCTCCTGGGGCATTTGCAGGTAGAGGTCCCGATTTCGTTCAAACATCAGAAAGCTGGCCAGCATGCGTCCCTTGGGTGTGCAGTAACTGTTCATCTGGAAGTGATGCTCACCCACGTCCCGTACGTCATTGGTGACCTGGCCCTGCAGGAAATTCCGGGCATCCTCTCCGGCAGTCCGGATCAAGCCAAGATGGGAAAGGTCGACCAGAGTACATTCCGGATTGTCGTTTTCTCCTGTTTTCAGGCTGGAACTGTCAGTTTGCTTTCCCAGAAAACTTTTCCACTGGTTGTTCATCGTTTGTCTCTACCGTCGCTTACGCATGAGTGGTTGGTAATAATAAGAGATTTATCCAAGGGTGTCAGTCCGGGAGTGCTGATTCCGTAAGCAGCCGGTTAAACCCAATGCCATTAACTTAGGAAATCAGTGTAGGGTGATCCGTCGGCGTTAACCCGCATTTCTCACCAGGGGGCGAGATGATCGCGCAAAGATTTGGATCATAAGGGATTTTCCGAAGGAGCGGAATACGGGCTGTATTTCCGACGACGTACAGGGAAGTACAGGTGTCGCGGGAGGCAGGCCGCTCCTGTACATCCTGTACTCGCGGCATTGATAC
>JAUUYI010000297.1 GCA_030590525.1 Sedimenticola sp.
ATATCGCCCTTGTCAGGGTTTTGTACGCCATAATACCTCCTTCGGTTTTTTTGGATGTTTATACTCACCAGGGTAGTTATACCCCGCGAGGGGTGCAGTGGGGCAGAACGCCATTGCGTAGCCATTCGGCCGCTCCGGCGGGTTCTATCCCGCTTTTTCAAAGGCTTGTCGCCCCCCCGGTGAGGACGCCAGCCCATCGCTCTATAACAGAGCAGAATCGTGTACAGCCATATCATTTTAGACTGACCAGCAGAGAGAGACTCAGACTTCAATGCTGCATTGGTTTATTCAGGGCATTCTGCAGCAGATCGACTACCGCTTTGTTGCGCTTGCGTTTGGCGATATCGATGGGGCTGCGCCCCATTCGGTCCTTGATCCTGGCATCCGCGCCGTTTGCCAGCAACAGTTTGATCAGATTCTCAGAGCGAATAGAGGCGGCTTCCATCAGAACGGTGACGCCGTCACTGTCCTGATGATTGATGTCAGCGCCTCCCTGAATGAGCCGTTCCACCAGACGGACATGGTTCTGGCCCACCGCCCATATCAGCGCAGTTGCACCATCCGTGTCTGCAGCATTGATATCGGCCCCGTTGTTGAGTAACACATCGACGGCATCCAGGTTACCCTTGTCTGCAGCAATGATCAAAGCAGTGGCGCCGTATTTGTCCCTTGTCTCGAGGTCACTCCCCCCTCTGATCAGGAGTTGGGTGGTCTCCGAATGCCCTTTTTCTGCGGTGTGCATCAGCGGGGTACGCCCGTTCTTGTCTCGGCTATCGGGGTCTGCACCCTTGTAAAGCAGTTGCTCTACCATATCGGTCAGACCATAACGGGAGGCGATGGTGAGCGCATCCCAACCAGCGCGGGTCTTTGCGGTGATGTCAGCGCCCCGTTCCAGAAGCAGGGCGGTCAGGGCATCATGGCCGTTTTCCGCCGCGAAGGTCAGCGCAGTACAGTTGGCGACAGTGGTGGCGTTGACATCGGCCCCCCGGGACAGCAGCAGGACGGTTGCCTCCAGATTGTCGTTTTCGATCGCCATCATCAGCGAGGTCTTGCCAAACTTGTTGGCGCTGTTTACGTCCACTCCCTGGTCGAGTAGCCGGGACATCGTCTCCACGTCATCGACACCGTCCGCCATGCGGAATGCCTTCTCTTTTTCCGAATCGCCTGCGAACGGTGTCGAGGTGAGTGCCAGGCCCAGCAACAGCACCAGAATCTGTCTACGCATCATGGATCCCTCCCTCAGGCGCTGTCAGGCAACTGCAGATATCAACCATCACTGCGCTCTTCCTCTTCGGGCTCGTCGGGTTCTTCGTGAGCAAGTCCCTTGTGACAATCGATACAGGTTTTGCCTTCATCCGGCGCCCGTCCGTGGCGCTTGCGGGCGCTTCGGTCCTGTTCACTCAGATCCATCTGGTCGTAAGCGTGGCAACTGCGGCACTCCCGGGAATCGTTCGCCTTCATCTTGGCCCAGACACGGCTGGCCATCTCCCAGCGGTGCTGCTCGTATTTTTCCTTGGTGTCAATCGTCCCCAGGATTTCGTGCAGTACATCTTTATATGCCATCACCTTGGCCACCATTTTGGGACCAAATGCCTTGGGGACGTGGCAGTCAGAGCAGGTTGCCCGGACCCCCGAGGTATTCTTATAGTGAGGGGTCTCTTTGTACTCCTCCAGGTTCACCTTCATGGAGTGACAGGAGGTGCAGAACGCCATCTCATTGGTGGCCGTGAGACCTGCGTTGAACAGGCCTGCGAACAGGATTCCTGCCAGGAATACGAAAACCAATATAAGGAGATATTTTCTGCGTGCGTGTTTTTTGCTTGGTTGACTGGTTGCCATACTCCATCCTCTCTAAAACTTCCGTCCAACATAGAACGGTAAACCATCTGCTCTCGCCGGGCCTTGCTGCGATAACTGTTTTTGTAATTGGTTTGCGCCCGGGCATCTCTGCGGATACCAATCGGGACTTATCCGGTTAGGGATAGTTCTCTGCGAAAGCGATCTTATTATCAGAATTGATATTAAGTGATCTTCAAGGGCTTTGCAAAAAGTTCGCGATGTCGGTATGAAAAAAACTTAAACACCCGGTTAAAACCGAACCCCATGGCCACCACTCAATACTGAATTCCAGGTGTGCTGAACTGGTAAGGTTTAGGCCTTTTAATATCAAGCGGTCAGGCGGGCATAGAGTAGCGGCAGCTCCCGGGGCAGCTGGGAAGGCTTGTGGATCACCACATAGCTGCCGGTACCGAACAGGTGTGGCAGATAGTCGTTGGCCCGGGTGTCGATGGTGACACAGAACGGTTGCAGCCCAAGCTGCCGGGCCTCGTAAATCGACTGCCGGGTGTCCTCGATACCGTATCTTCCTTCATATTTATCCAGGTCGTTGGGCTTTCCGTCGGTCAGGATCAGCAGCAGGCGACGCTCCGCTGGTTCGACCTTAAGCAGATTGGTACTGTGCCGAATCGCGGCGCCCAGGCGCGTGTAGTAGCCCGGTTTGATCGCCTTGATACGTCCCCGGACAGATGCCCCGTAGACCTCATCGAAGCGCTTCAGCTGATGGAAACGGATCGGGTCCCGCTTTCTGGAAGAGAAGCCGAACATCGCGAAACGGTCGCCGGTAGACGCCAGACTCTCGGCGAACAGGAACAGGCTGTCCTGGATCACGTCGATCACCCGGGCGTGGTTATCGATCCAGGTATCGGTGGAGAGCGAGAAGTCTGCCAGCAGCAGGCAGGCCAGATCACGGGCACCGACCCGCAGATCTCTGTAGAGGCCATCCGACGTGGCATGGTGGCCGGCTGACCGATCGGTGGTGAAGCGCAGATAGGCATCCAGATCGATCTCAGAGCCATCCTGCTGCCCCCGGTGCCAGAATCGGGCAGGTGCCAGTTGCTGGAACTGGGCACGTAGTTTGCGCGCCGTTCTGCGCAGACCCTCCGGCAGAGGGCAGGGAGCGGCGTCCGCCGCTATCATCGGCACCAGACGACAATACCCTGGCTGGAGCCTCTGTTTGCGGAAGTCCCATTCCGGTAACAGGATGCCTTCCCCGATCACCGTGTCATCCTCGGCCGCAGAAGGCAGGTCCAGATCGAAACGAAGCTTGCCCGCGGAGGCCTTGGCGTTGCGGCTTACGCTCATCGTGTCCATGTCTTTGGCGGTGTCGGCAGCGCTGTCCAGGTCCTCGTTCTCTTCCGACCCCCGGTCCAGGTTCATGAACTCTCCCCAGGAGAGGATGTTCTCCATGCGGATGGTGATCAGGCCCCGGTCCCCGGCTTTTGGTCGCTCCGCCCGTTCTGCGGTGCGGCGCCGTGCGTCATCCAGCGTCTTGCTCTTGCCGCCACCGGCAG
>JAUUYI010000129.1 GCA_030590525.1 Sedimenticola sp.
CCTTTAGCCACCGACTGCAGGTGCTTGCCCTTATAATCGGTCAGGTGAGAAACCAGCCACTCATCGACACGATCGGTCAGCAACAGTACCTCGACGCCTTTCTGCTTGAACACCTCCAGATGGGGGCTATGGCGTGCGGCAGCATAGCTGTCCGCCGTGATGTAATAGATCTTCTCCTGCTTCTCCCGCATCCTTTCGACGTAGTCATCCAGTGAAACGGTCTGCGCCTCGCCCTCCGAACGGGTAGTGGCAAGACGCAGCAGGCCTGCGACTCTCTCCTTGTTGGTAAAGTCCTCCGCCGGCCCCTCTTTCAACACCTTGCC
Organism: Sedimenticola sp.; assembly: GCA_030590525.1. Taxonomy (GTDB): domain Bacteria; phylum Pseudomonadota; class Gammaproteobacteria; order Chromatiales; family Chromatiaceae; genus JAUXBK01. The sequence continues at coordinate 324 of JAUUYI010000129.1, forward strand.
GAACTCATTCCAGAAGGTCTGGTACTTGTCACCCTCCTCTCCGGCCATCTTCTCCAGCAGTCCCAGTACTCGCTTGCTGTTGGCGTTGCGGATACTGTCGATCTTGCGGTCGTGCTGCAGTATCTCCCGGGAAACATTGAGCGGCAGATCATCTGAATCCACCACGCCTTTGACGAAGCGCAGATAATGCGGCATCAGCTTGTCTGCCTCATCCATGATGAACACCCGTCGCACATAGAGCTTCACCCCGTGCTTCGGTTCGCGCTCCCACAGATCAAAAGGCGCCTTGGCCGGGATGTAGAGCAGGGAGGTGTATTCGTGAGTACCCTCTACCCGGCTATGGAACCAGGCCAGCGGATCTTCGAAATCATGGCCGATATGCTTGTAAAACTCCTTATACTCCTCGCCCGTGATCTCCGACTTAGTACGCATCCAGAGTGCAGTTCCCTTATTGATCTGCTCCCATTGCGGCTCTGCCGGCTCCTTGCCCTCCTCTGCAAACTGCTCGGTCAGCATCTCCACCGGAATAGCAACGTGATCGGAGAACTTTGTGATGATCCCCCGCAGACGGAAACTTTCTAGAAAGTCATCCTCGCCCTCACGCAAGTGGAGGGTGATATCGGTCCCCCGGGAACCCTTCTCGACCGTCTCTATGGAATAGGAACCCTCACCTGATGACTCCCAGCGGACCCCGTGCTCCACACCCAGACCCGCCCGGCGGGTCCGCAGTGTCACTTTGTCGGCAATGATAAAGGACGAGTAGAAACCAACACCAAACTGACCAATGAGCTGATTGTCCTGGGTCTGATCCCCCGAAAGAGACTCTAGAAACTTACGGGTGCCTGAACTGGCTATGGTACCGATGGTATCCGCCACTTCCTGGCGACTCATTCCGATGCCATTATCAGAAATATTGATGGTGCGCTGTTCCTTATCTACGGAGATGCGGATACGGAGATCCGGATCGTCCTCGTACAATGCATCGTCGGTCAACGCCTCGAAGCGGAGCTTCTCTGCCGCATCAGAGGCGTTGGAGATCAGCTCCCGCAGAAAAATCTCCTTGTTGCTGTACAGAGACCGTATCACCAGGTTCAAAACCTGGCTCACCTCTGCCTGAAACTCCATGGTCTCCTTGTGCGCATCAACTGTCATTGCCGTCGTTACCTCCAAACTAAAAACTTGTCATTAATATTCGGGAGCCAGACCCATCCCGGCCCAACATCCATCGGATCGGATCCCCGCTTCTCATGCGGGCCTGAAAGCCTGTTGGAGCTGATACGGCCCCGTTTCAGCGCAACAGGTCCGGCAGACCTCCCCTCCCGGGAAGTTAGAGAGCGGATTATGGGGGCTGGCACCAGAATTTCAACCCCCAGACGTAAGCACCCAGTTAAATTCATACCTCAATGGTAAGAGAGGGCCTGCTTACCCCTGGGCCTCTTCTCACTCGATTCTTGCGCGAGCTTGTGCTTGAATATTCTCTTCAGGGAAACGTAGTGGAAACCAGCTGTCATGAATATCGAGCAGATCAACACCCAACCATTTTCCGATCAACGCCCCGGCACATCAGGCCTGCGCAAGAAAGTGCGTCAATTTCAACAGCCCCATTATCTGGAGAATTTCGTCCAGTCCATTTTCGACACCCAGACCGATCTCCGCTCCGGGACGCTGGTGGTTGGCGGAGATGGCCGCTACTACAACCGCACCGCCATACAGATCATCCTGCGTATGGCCGCCGCCAACGGTGTAGCTCGCGTCCTGGTAGGCCAAGGGGGTATCCTCTCGACCCCTGCCACCTCCTGTATTATCCGAAAATACAGCACCCAGGGTGGAATTATCCTCTCTGCCAGCCACAATCCCGGGGGGCCGAGCGAGGACTTCGGGATCAAGTTCAACGTCTCCAACGGTGGGCCGGCACCTGAGAATGTGACCGAAACGATGTATCAACGGACCCTGGAGATCGACAGCTATCGTATCGTCGAGGCCTACGATGTCGATCTTGACCAGCCAGGCACACAGACCCTGGGTGAGATGCAGGTCGAGATCATTGATCCGGTCAAAGACTACGCCAACCTGATGCGGGCCCTTTTCGACTTCGATGCCATTCATCAGCTATTCAACTCCGGCCTGTTCCGCATGCGCTTCGATGCCATGCATGCGGTAAACGGGCCCTACGCCACCCAGATCCTGGAAAAAATGCTGGGTGCCGAGCCAGGGACGGTAATCAACGGTATCCCCAAAGAGGATTTCGGCGGTGGCCACCCGGACCCCAACCTGGTACATGCCCACGACCTGGTGGAAATGACCCGGGGTCACGACCCGGTGGATTTCGCAGCCGCCTCGGATGGTGACGGCGACAGAAACATGATCCTCGGCAACAACTTCTTCGTCACCCCCAGTGACAGCCTGGCGATCCTGGCAGCCAATGCCCACATGCTTCCCGGCTACCACAGCGGTATACCGGGAGTCGCCCGTTCCATGCCCACCAGCCAGGCGGCCGACCGGGTGGCAGACGCTCTGGGCATCGACTGCTTCGAGACCCCCACCGGCTGGAAATTCTTCGGTAATCTGCTGGATGCGGGCAAGATCGCCATCTGTGGAGAAGAGAGTTTTGGCACCGGCTCTGACCACGTACGAGAGAAAGATGGCCTCTGGGCAGTACTTTTCTGGCTCAATCTGCTGGCGATAAAACAGCAGTCGGTTTCCACCATCGTGCACGACCACTGGCGCCGGTTCGGGCGTAACTACTACACCCGCCACGATTATGAAGGGGTGGACAAAGAGGCGGCCGAGACATTGATGAAAGAGCTGCGTTTCCGGCTCGACGACCTGAAGGGTCAGCAATTTGGCGACTACAAGGTGGACTACGCCGACGACTTTTCCTACACGGATCCGGTCGACGGCAGCGTATCGGAGAACCAGGGCATCCGCATCGGCTTTACCGATGGCTCCCGCATCGTTTTACGCCTCTCCGGCACCGGCACCGTAGGCGCCACCCTGCGTGTCTACCTGGAGGCCTACGAGCCCGACCCTGAAAAGCACGATCTGGAGACAGCCACTATCCTGGCCCCACTCGCTGCCCTGACTGAAGAACTTGCTGAGATCCGAAGCAGAACCGGCCGGGAAAAGCCGGACGTCATCACCTGAATTAGGCGCCTGTCCGAGACAGGGCACACGAGGGCCGGTCAATACCGGCCTTTTTTCTGCCGACCAACCACACATCTCAATAGATAGATATGTCAGTTAAACCACATACTCCCACTCAGGAACAACGGGAAGCCGAAAAGAAGCACACGCTGCTCCTGGACACCCTTCCCTACGGCGTTCAGGAGAGCGATACCGAAGGTGTCATCCATTACAGCAATATAGCGCACCATCGCATCCTGGGATTCGAACCGGGAAAATTGATCGGCCATTACATCTGGGATTTCCTGTCAGACACCAGCCACCAGCAGAGACTGCGGGAGTACCTGACCCATCTGATTACTGAGCAACCGCCACCCGAGCCCTACGTCACAATCAACATTACCCGGGACGGTCGAGAGGTGTTGCTCGAAATCAACTGGGATTATCAGCGCAATGATGCCGGCGAGGTCACCGGATTCATCTCCGTCATCTCCGATATCACAGCGCGAGCACAGGCGGAGCAGGAATTGAAAAGGAGCGAGGCCAGCCTGGCCCAGGCCGAACGCATCGCCCACATAGGCAGTTGGGAACTGGATCTGGTGCAGAACCAGTTACGCTGGTCGAATGAGGTATTCCGCATCTTTGAGATCGACTGCGAGCGCTTCAACGCCTCTTACGAGGCCTTCCTGGATGCCGTGCACCCTGACGACCGCAACTTCGTAAACCAGGCTTATACCGAATCAGTGGCCTGTCGCACCCCGTACGACATCACTCACCGGCTGCTGTTCGAGGATGACCGCACCAAATACGTCAACGAACGCGGTGAGACCTTCTACGACGAGACCGGTACGGCAGTGCGTTCCATCGGCACTATTCAAGACATCACAGCGCGCTATCAGAGTGAGCAGTCCCTGAAGTATCACAAGACCCGGCTCCGCACGCTGATCGATACGATACCCGACCTCGTCTGGCTGAAGGATTCTGCAGGAACCTACCTGGACTGCAACAGAAAATTTGAGCATTTCTTTGGGGCTTCGCGGTCGGATATCATTGGCAAAACGGACTTTGACTTCGTCGATTCGGATCTGGCCACCCATTTCCGCCAAAAAGACCAGGAAGCCATAGCCAGCGGGAAACCCTGTGTGAACGAGGAGTGGGTCACCTACGCCAGTGATGGCCACCGCGAATTACTCGAGACGATTAAAACCCCCGCCGTCGATGAGCAAGGAAAGTGGGTCAACATTTTAGGCATTTCCCGTGATATCACGGTCCGCAAGCAAGCGGAGCTGGCATGGCGGGAAAACGAGGAACGCTACCGAAAACTGGTCGACAATATGAGCGACGGAGTGGCGGTGTATGAGGTAGTGGGCGACGGAGAGGATTTCATCTTCAAGGAGCACAACCTCGCCGGGAGTCGCATCACCGGCTTAGCGCGGGAGCGGGTGATCGGCAAATCGGTGCAGGAGATCTTTCCCGGCATCAAGGCGCGGGAACTGTTCTACGTATTTCAGCGGGTCTGGCACAGCGGCAGACCGGAGCATCATCCCGTCACTCGGTATCAGGATGACCGGCTATCCCTGTGGGTGGAGAACTATGTGTTCAAGCTGCCCAGCGGAGAGATCGTGGCGATCTACGAGGATGTCACCGAGCGCAAACTGGCCGAAAAAACCCTGCACGACCGGCTGACGCTGGAGGCTGCCCTGGCTGAAGTATCATCCAACCTGATGCAAGCGGGTGATATTGGCTTGGACAGGGCGATCGACGCTGCGCTGGAGTGCATCGGCACCGCAGTAGACGCTGATCGCAGTTATTTTTTTCAGATAGATGGAACGGCTGACACCTTCAGCAATACCCACCAATGGTGCAGGTATGGCGTACTACCCCAAAAGCCAGAGCTGCAACGACTGCCAGTGTCCGACTCCCAACCTGTATTCGCCCGCTTCCGAAAGGGTAAATTACTGCACGTACAGCATCCTGAAGAGCTGGGTGATGAACTGGCCCCGCTGAGGAACTTTATGCAGCAGGCTGGCATCCACTCCCTGGTCAACGTGCCCATCTTATGGAAGAACAGCTTGCTTGGCGTGGTCGGCTTCGACTCGGACAAGCGCGACAAAACCTGGCCTGATGAGGATATCCGCCTATTGCGAACGGTGGCGGAAAACTTTGGCTGGGCCCTGGCCTCACAGGCGGCCTCTGAGTGCATCCACGCGAATACCTGGTTTTTGGAGAGCCTGGACAAGGTCTCTGAAATACTCACCGGGGGGCAGGACGCAGCCCCGATGCTACGTCTTCTCACCGCGCTTATTCTGGAAATCTTTGAGGTAGATCGGGCCTGGCTACTGCATTCACCCACACCCGCAGCATCCGCTTACCAGGTAACTGTCGAAACCACTCGCCCGGAATACCCTGGTGCCTTTATCGAAGGCGTGACGATTCCAAAGGAGACCTTCGCCGCTGAAATAAGGGGCCGGACGCTCAGCCTCGACCACCCATTGGTCATTCAATCAGACGAGATCACCGATCCCCCCGAATATATCGGTCACTACCAGATTCAGAGTCAGATGATGCTGGTTCTGCAACCCCGAATCGGTGATGCTTTGCTACTGGGTGTCCATCAATGTTCCCACAAGCGCGAGTGGAGCACAGTTGAGCAACGATTGTTCCAGACCATTGCCGGGCGGCTGAGTATTGCGTTGTCCGGCAGCCAGTTGCTGGAACGGATTCGTGCAAGCGAACGTCGGCTGCTGGAAGCAGAGCATCTCGCCCGGATTGGCAGCTGGGAACTCGACTTACCCGACGGCAATGCCGTCTGGTCGGACCAGGAATACCGTTGCCTCGGCTATCAACCCCGCTCCTGCGATGCCGGCGAGGCCAGCTTCGAGGCCGCTGTGCATCCGGAAGACCGGGCGTGGGTGAACCAGGCGATGCGGGCAGCGATGAGTGGCGATCGGGATCCGTATGATATCGAACACCGGGTCATCTGGGAGGATGGCAGCGAACATGTGGTGCACGAGCGGGGATTGGTCGAGCGGGACGAGGA
>JAUUYI010000315.1 GCA_030590525.1 Sedimenticola sp.
CCGGTTCATGTTCCTGACGGAACCGGCATTTCCCACATCCCTGTGGGTCACGTTGCGAAAACTTGAAAGATACTGATATTCCTGCGTTTCCGCGTCTTGCCAGACGGGCGCCTCGACGCCCCAAAATCAGGAACTTATTATTTCGCGAGCCCTATACGAAAAAGTACATTGGAAACTTTTTCCACTTCCAGCTGCTTCTTGTATCCGAGCAGTTTTTGAAATCGGGCGATCCTGGAGTAGACATCTTCCAGCGACAACCCGGGAAAGCGGTGGCGCTGATATTCAGGGCGGTTGTGTGATCCAGGAATTCTTGATTTCACCCTGCGTGCCAGTCGCAGGCCTCGACTCAGCAGCCAGCGCTCATATCGGTGATTGTCCGCCCGCTGTCCGGGTTCCGCGTCATCTTTTATCTGTTCCAGAATATCGATGATCCGCTCGCACGCCAGCGGGCCCTCCTGGGAGGAGAGATATCGCCTGTACAGTGCGAGGCGCTCCCCGCCGCTGGCGGCACCCAGTTCACCCGCTATGATTTTATGCAGGGTCCCTTCGAGTTGCTCGAAATCGAAGCACTGGTGGCTCATGCGGTTGGGGAGGTGGTAGAAACCATCGTCGTATCTCTCGTCGACGACCGCTCGGTAGCTGATCGCCGGGACACCCAGGACGTAGGCCTCGACACCGGTGGTGCAGCCGTTATGAATGACTGTTCGGGTGGCCATCAACCAGGGGACGATATTGCCCTCGTTGATCACTTCGACCCGTTCGTGTCTCTCTGCAATGCAATGGTAGATCTCACGGTTTTCTGTCGGGTGTGGCCTGACGATGATGGTGTGATCCGGAAACGACTGCTCAAGCTTCGGAATCAACTCCCGGAAGCTGCTGAACACCGCGTGCTTGTGCTCCCATAATCCTTCGGCATACTCACGGCTCATTCCCCGTGCGGCCCGCCCGAACTTTACGCCCTTCAGCGATCTCTCACAGGTGTTGAACAGGTTCATGTCCGGTCCGAAGCTGTTTATGTGATTGAAGTTGGTATTGACCAGGATATATTTTCCATAGGCCTGTCGCAGATCCGCCGCCTCTTTTTCATAGAATGCGCGTATCTCGGTACGCAGCATGTCGCTGCGGGGATTTCCGATGGGATGAATCTTCATCGCTTCCGGAAGGTTCGGGTAACGTTGCCACAATTCAGCGTTATCCTGGCCCCAGGCAAAGAGTCTGGTCACATGCCGGATAGCGCTTTTGTCGAGCCGCCTTGAGAAATAGGTCTCCGGTGGGAGGTGCACCAGCGCCTCCTCGTCCCAGGCGGTGATCTTGTGGCCAAGACACCTTGCGATTCTGAAAAAGAGCAGACTGCGAATGGTCATGCTCTTGGAGAGATAGATGGACTTCGGAAACTCAGCGATATTAAATTCCAGTTCTCGGCGTGAACCGATAACGGAGGAGAATCCGCGCCGTGCAGCGATACAGGCAAGCAGCAGTTTCGGGTCGAATTCTCTCACCTGATTTTCGACGGGTATCAGTAGCAGGGGATTGTGCTCGTTCATTCTCTTTACCTGTAACGTCGTCCATTCACGCAGGAAAGGGCATCACTCACCCCCCTCAGCCGGGTGAGATCGGGCATTATTTTATCGGTGATCCGTGATGCCAGGCTGGCGCCGTCGAGTCCATGGTAACCGAGTACCTCCGGCGGGGTGCCGCAGGCGGGGTGTCCCTCCACTGCAAACCTCACGACCTCTCTCCCACGCAACTCTTCAGAGATGTTGCAGGCTGTCAGGAGGGTGTCGCCAAGCCCACCGTAGGCGGAGTGATTATCCAGGACGAACAGGGTCGGAATCGCACCAACGACCTGTTCCAGCCAGGTTGTGTCGACCCGGTTGAGCCAGGGCATATCGACCACCTTGAGCGAGATCCCCCGCTGCATCAGCAGGTCACGGGCGATCAGTGCCTCATTCAGCATCACCGGTCCGTAGGCAAACAGCACACTCTCCTCCCCGGTCCCAACCACATTCCCTGTTCCCACGACGAACTGATAGTCATTCGGAAGCGGGATCGTCGCGGGGGAGGGGGAGATAGCCAGCCGGATCATGCAGCTCTGCTGTGCCTCGTGCACACACCACTCCAGCGCCCGCTCGGTCTCGATGCCGTTGCCGGGTTCGATGATGGTGATATCTGGCAATGCACCAAACAGGGAGATGTCGCGCATGCTCTGATGGGACTTTCCGGGTCCTGCGGGAATGAGTCCGGCGTAGTGGCACACATAGATGATCTTGCTCTCTTCGGTGGCGTTGTTATAGATCTGTTCGTTGGCCCTCGACGCAAGGAAGACGCCAAATGAGTTTACGATCGGGAGATAACCCTGGAGCGCCAGGCCACCGGCGGTGGATACCATATCCTGCTCTGCTATGCCGTTTTCGACGAACCGTTCCGAAAAGGCATGCTCGAACGGACGCAGTCCACAGTCTGCAGAGAGGTCTGCATCCAGCACCACGATCTTTTCCTGTTGCTGCCCGAGTCTGAGCAGGGCTTCGCCAAAATGATCCACCACCTTCTCGGCGCGGGATTTCAGTGTCGCCCTTTGGCTTTCCCGGGTTTCGACCAATTCACTGCTCAGGGGGGGCAGTCCAAGTTCGTTCAGCCGGGTGTTTATGCGAGCGGTTATTTCCCGGTACCCTCGATCGAATAAATCGCTGTCCGGGGCACCGGAATGCCAGCCATAGAGGCCATTTCCGGTTTTCAGGGAGGTCGGGCCTTCCATAAATGAGATCCCTTTCCCCTTGATGGTGTCGGCGATCAGTACCTTTGGCTTGTCCGTTACCCGGGAGAGCGCATCGAAAGCCTGTTTCAGCTGGGAAAAATCGTGACCGTCACACAGCTCGACGTGCCAGCCGAAGGCCGAGAACTTTTTCTCCAGGTCACCCAGATCAATGATTTCGTCCACCGCCTTGTCCGACTGGATACTGTTGCGGTCGACGATCACCGTTATATTGTTGACCGACTGATGGCTGGTGGTCTGCAGGGACTCCCAGATCTGCCCCTCCTGAAGC
>JAUUYI010000195.1 GCA_030590525.1 Sedimenticola sp.
CCGTCTGACGGGGTTACATGGAGAGTAAGTGGCTTCTCAATAAGTCCAGGTAAGAAAGAATCTAAAATGTAGGGTGGATCAAGCGGAGCGGATCCACCAGGCTCGGAGTGCTGGTGGATCCGTCGCTGCGCTCCTTGATCCACCCTACCCGTTTGTCCAGGGTCATTGAGAATCCACCCTGTTGTTCGAGAGTTACCTCAGCTTTTAACAACCGCGGTGTAGCCCGCCTCCTTGACTGAAGCGAGCAGCGCATCGGCATCCGCATCACCTTTGATGATGGCGCCGCCGGGCTCCAGGGTCACCGCGACCGATTCCACCCCCGGCACGGCCTCCAGTGCTTTGCTGGTGCGTGCTACACAGTGGTTGCAGGTCATTCCGGTTATCACGAGTTCAACGACACGGGCCATTTTTTTCTCCTATGGTTTGAAGAATCTGAGACGGTTGGCATTGGTGACCACGGTCACCGATGAGAGGGCCATGGCGGCGCTGGCGAACATGGGGGCCAGCATCCAGCCGGTGATGGGATAGAACAGGCCGGCGGCCAGCGGTATCCCCACCACATTGTAGACAAAGGCGCCAAACAGATTCTGTTTGATGTTGCGCAGGGTGGCGCTGGAGATGGCGATGGCGGTGCTGACGTTGGCCAGGGAGTCGCCGGCCAGGGTGATGTCCGCATTGGCGATGGCCACGTCGGTTCCGCTGCCGATGGCAAAGCCGGTGTCGGCCCGGGCCAGGGCCGGCGCGTCGTTGACACCGTCTCCCACCATGCCCACCTTGAGGCCCTGCTGCTGCAGTGCTTCGATCACCTGCAGCTTCTCCTCCGGCAGCACCTCACTGTGCACCTCATCTATCCCCAACTGGCGCGCGACCGCCTCGGCGGTGACACGATTGTCGCCGGTGCACATGACCACCCTCACGCCTCTGTTGTGCAGGGCCTCGATGGCTCTAGCCGAGTCCGGCCGGATTGGGTCGGTCACTATCAGCAGGCCCAGCAATCGCTTATCGGAGGCCAGCCAGATCGGAGTGCCTCCCTGGGCCGACCACTCGCTGGCTGCCTGCTCCAGCGTTGGAGGGATGGTGAGCCCCTGGTCATGGATGAAATGGTGGTTGCCCAGGTAGTAGCGCTCTCCTTCCATCTCCCCCGTGATACCACGGCCGGCCGTTGCGAGAAAGCCCGACACCCTGGGCCGGCTGACCCCCCGCTCCTCTGCTGCGTGCAGAATGGCCTCGGCCAGCGGGTGCTCGGAGTTGTTTTCCAGGCCGGCGGCCAGCCGCAGCAGGTCGTCCTGATCGACGCCCTCCATCGGCAGGATCCCGGTCACGGCGGGTTTACCTTTGGTCAGGGTGCCGGTTTTGTCTACCACCAGATGGGTGAGTGAACTGGCGCTCTGCAGGGCATCGCTGTTGCGGATCAGGATGTTCAGTTGAGCGGCCCGCCCGGTTCCCATCATGATGGCGATGGGGGTCGCCAGTCCCAGGGCGCAGGGGCAGGCGATCACCAGCACCGCGATGCCGGCCGTCAGGGCGAAGGCGAGGGAGGGTTCCGGACCCAGTAGATACCAGGTGACGAAGCTGGTGATGGCGATGAGCACCACGATGGGAACGAACACCGCCGAGACCCGGTCCACCAGCCGGGCGATGGGCGGCTTGCTGAGCTGGGCCTTTTTCACCATGCGGATGATGTGGGCGAGGGTGGTGTCGTCGCCGTGCCGGGTCACCCGGAAGATGAATGAGCCCGAGTGGTTGCGGGTACCGCCGGTCACCGGGTCCTCCGCCTGTTTCTCCACCGGCAGGGGTTCACCGGAGAGCATGGATTCGTCCACACTGGACTGGCCCTCCGTCAGTTCGCCGTCGATGGGGATCGTCTCTCCGGGGCGCACCCGGATGCGATCCTCCAGCCGCAGCAGGGAGACCGGGATCTCCACCTCTCCCGCTTCCCGCAACACCCGGGCGCTCTTCGGGGCCAGTTGCACCAGGGAGCCGATCGCCTCACTGGTGATCCGTTTGGCCCGGGTCTCCAGGGCGTGCCCCAGTTGCAGAAAAGCCAGAATCAGCACCGCGGCGTCGAGATAGAGATTCCTGCCGCCACCGGGAATGAAGTCCGGGTCGATGATCAGGATCACCGAGGCGATCCAGGCGGCTGAGGTACCCAGGGCCACCAGGGTATCCATGTTGGCCGACAGATGTCGTGCCTGCCTGACGGCGGTGCTGTAGTAGTTGCGTCCGCTGTACCACATGGTGAACAGGCAGATCAGGGCAATCACCCCCCAGAATGCCTGGCCGCTGAGGCCGGTAAAGGTGAGGGGCTCCTTCAGGCCCGGCAGGATGCCGCTGAATTCGGCAGTGATCAGGGAGACGCCTACTATGCCCGCCACCAAAGCCCGCTGCCGGGCGCGGCGGATCTCCTTGCGGGCGTTCTCCGCCTGCTCGGCGTAAGGATCGATGAAGGTCTCTTCCACCACCGCAGGGAAGCCTGCGGCTTTCAGGCGCAGCAGCAGATCCGCCGGGTGCTCCCGGGTCGTAATCTCAACCCTGGGCCACTGGATCTGATAATCCAGCGGGCCCGGGCCGACCTCCAGCATCGCCTTGAGGTCGTCACCCCGCTGTTCGCTGCCGCTGAACAGCAGCCGGAAGCTGTCGCCGGTGGCCGCTTCGATCAGGCTCGCCCCATAGCCCTGGTCGATCACGCTATCGACGACTGCCTGCGGATTACCGCCACGCACCTGGGCACGCTTCTCGACCAGGTTGACCGATGCCTCCTGCACCCCGGGAACCGAGCGGATCGCCTTTTCCACCGCGGTCACGCAACTGGAACAGGTCATATCGTCGATGGCAATCCCGTATAGCCCGGTGCCTCCACGGCCAGCCCCGGCGGGCTCCCGCAGGGAGGCGGGGTAGCCCTGATCGATGATCGCATCGATGACTGCCCGTGGGTCGCCGCCGGCCACGTGGGCGCACTTCTCCACCAGATCCACGCTCGCTGCACTCACCCCGGCTACGGAGCGGATGGCCTTCTCAACGGTGGCCAGGCAACTGGAGCAGGTCATCTCGTCGACATCGATGACGTAGGCGCCGCTCGCCGGGGTCTCCCGGGATGCCGGTGCCGGGGCGGGGATCGGGCAGCTGTCCGGTACTTCTGGCTGAGGGCGTGCCGGATAACCAGCGGCCGCGATCGCCTTCACCACCGCATGGGGGAGACCGCCGGTCACTTTCACCGTCCCGGCCTCCAGATCCACTTGGGCAGCCGTAACACCTTCCACGCCCAGCGCCGCCCCCGCTACGGCACGGACACAGTGCTGGCAGCTCATCTCGTCCACCCACAGCCGGTAGGGGGTGTGGCTCATGCCGTTACCCATAACTCGACACGAAAGAGTGCCACCGTGGGAGAATGTTTTTCGCAGCACTTGAAGAACATAATCGTAACCGTTCGATTTTACATCCTCTGAAGTTTATGCCCAATTTAGGGAATTATTGTAGGGTGGGCACGGCTTGTGTGCCCACCGTTTCCGCGCATGACTCCAGCATTTTGGTGGGCACAAACAACGTGCCCACCCTACAGGGTGATCCGTCGGCGTTAAGAAAAAATGTCGGGCACAAAAAACGTGCCCGACCTACCTGGCTGCGTGGGAACTGCCATCGAAGCAGGAGTAGGTCGGGCATGTCGTTTATGCCCGACGTCAGCCTCATTTTTCTGCAGTAGCCAGCTGATCCACGGCGGCCTGCAGCCGCCGCACCGGCACCGCACCTGCCATCGGTATCACACTACCGGTTTCCCTGTTCAGCAAAATCACCCCCGGCGTACCGCTGATACCCGCTTTGACCCCATCCTGGTAGTCTTCTTTGACCCGGGCCGCCATCCTGCCGCTCTCCAGGCACGCCTTGAAGGCTGCGGTGTCAAGACCGATCTCCGTGGCCAGGGGCACCAGCCCGCTCACCGGGAAGCCCTTGCCATTGGAGCGCGTCCGCCCATAGAGCAGATCAGAATAGTGCCAGAAGGCGTCGTTGCCCCCAATCTCGGCTGCGCACTCGGACGCCTCAGCCTGCTTCTGGGCACCGGGATTATGGAACTGCAGGGGGAAATGGCGATAGACCCAGTTGACCTTGCCGTCGTTCGCATCGATCAGTTTCTTTACGGTCGGATGAAAGCGCTTGCAGAAGGGGCATTCAAAATCCGAATATTCCACCAGGGTGATCCTGGCATCGGGGTTACCCTGGATATGGTCCCGCTCCGCAGAGACCGGACGGAGGTTGCGTGCCTGGTCTGATTTCTTCCGGGTCTTCTGTGCCTGTGCCTGGGCCCGCTGCTTTTGAATGTAGTTTGTGATGCCGCGTTCGATCGCCGCATCCAGCAGGCCCTCCTGCTGGATCAGCCGCTGCATCTCTTTTCTCACTTCCTGGGCGATGGCTTCCCGCTCCACGCCCTCATCGGCTGATGCCTGCTGGGGTATTGCGCCAAACAGCATTGCCGATGACACAGCCACCAGAATCGGCCGGAAAAATCTGCTGGGTACTCTGTTTCGAAACATATGTGGGTTACCTTGTTGTTGATTTAATGTGAATGTAACGCGGTTCGTAACGATTCAACTCTTTCCATGGTTGTCGCTGTTATCGGCGACTCAGTGCCAGATTCTAAGGCATGCTGAACAGATACTGAGGTTCTTGCAAATACCCTGTCTCCCTCAAGAGAGGTGGGGTGAAACGGTTTGAATCTGTTCCCAACAGATTTTTCTGGCGTTTCAAGATCGACCCATCCGGCAGAAAAAAGTTCCAACGCGGACGACAGGGCATCTCCCATCATTGAGGTACCTGATTACCTACGTGTCTAAGCTATGCTCCAAGGCAAGGGGCAGCCTGGACGCCGTAGGGGGGATAAGCG
>JAUUYI010000214.1 GCA_030590525.1 Sedimenticola sp.
ATCACCGATGTTCTTGCCGATCTCGGCGCTCGAAGCGCTGTAGTCCAGGGCATCATCGATGATCTGGAATGCGATACCCAGGTGGAGGCCGTAATCTGCCAGTGCCTGCTCCTCTTCCTGCGTACTGTCACAGATGACGCCGCCGAGGCGTGCCCCTGCCTCGAACAGGGTGGCGGTCTTGCGCAGGATTACCTCCCGGTATTTGGTCTCATCGGTATCCGGGTCGTTGCAGTTGAGCAGCTGCAGCACCTCGCCCTCGGCGATACGGTTGGTGGCGTGGGCCAGAATCTCCATTACCCGCATCCGGTCGATGTCCACCATCATCTCGAAGGAGCGGGAGTAAAGGAAATCCCCTACCAGCACGCTGGCAGCATTGCCCCAGATCTCATTGGCGGTGTCACGGCTGCGCCGTTTGCTGGACTCGTCCACCACGTCGTCGTGCAGCAGGGTCGCGGTGTGGATGAATTCCACGATTGCGGCCAGGTCCGTGTGCTGGGTGCCCTGGTAACCCAGGGCGCGGGCGGCCAGCAGCACGATCATGGGCCGCAGCCTTTTACCGCCGCTGTTGACGATGTAGTGGCCGATCTGATTGACGAGGAGCACGTCAGACTGGAGGCGGCGCAGGATCAGTGCATCGACTGAGTTCATATCGTCCGCGATCAAGTCGCGGATGGCGGAAATATCCATTCTATACTGTAGATTCCAAAGAAGTGCCACGCCCGATTGGTAGATATAGTGGAATAAGGCATGCTAGGAGTGTAGTTTTCTGCTGTCAAGCCAGATGCCGGTAATGTGGGCGCTTACGAATGACCGACGTCAATAGCGAGTTGAATCCCTTTGGGGTTCAACTCCCCGCCGCTTGCGGCGAAACCTGTGGGAGCGGGCTTGCCCGCGAACAGTTTGGGAATCACAAACCCTTTTTCGCGGGCGAGCCCGCTCCTACAAATCGATACCCCGTCAGCTTGCTGCGGGGTAGTTCATTCCTTTGCTGAACAACTCCGGATTCAGGGATTTGCCTTATACCCTCCAGTGCGGATGGTAAGTGACTTGACGCTGATGCGTGGTCCGGGTAGAATTCCGCCTCTTTCGTCGGCACACTTTAAAAATATAATCCCCTGAAGTTTTGATGGATGGTGTGCCGAAATCAGCGGATTTTCGTGGAGATTTGGTATGTATGCCGTAATTCAGACCGGGGGTAAACAGTACCGGGTTTCCCAGGGCGACACACTTAGGGTTGAGAAACTGGGTGCCGAAGAGGGTGCCAGCATCGATATAGACAAGGTGTTGATGGTTGCCGATGGTGACAATGTCACAGTGGGTACTCCCTATGTAGATGGCGGCAAGGTCACGGCTACAGTCAAGTCCCAGGGGCGGGGCAAAAAGGTAAAGATCGTCAAATTCAAACGCCGCAAGCAATATCTGAAGCGTCAGGGTCACCGTCAGTGGTATACCGAACTTGAGATTACAGGAATCAGCGCAGGCTGAGAGGCGGATTAGACTATGGCACATAAGAAAGCAGGCGGCAGCACACGCAATGGCCGCGATTCAGAATCCAAGCGCCTTGGCGTAAAGGCCTATGGTGGAGAGACTGTCAGCGCCGGGAGTATCATCGTCCGTCAGCGTGGAACCCGTTTCCACAACGGTCCCAACGTGGGCTGTGGCAAGGATCACACCCTGTTTGCCAAGGAAGACGGTGTGGTGAAGTTTGAGATCAAGGGCCCGAAGAAGCGCAAGTATGTGAGCGTGGTTTCGGTCTGAGCGAACTCTCCGGTCTGTACCCCCGAAAGGCCTCGTCGAGCGACGGGGCTTTTTGCGTTTAGGACTCGCTCCAAAACTTAAGTTTACATTTTGCAGCAGAATGGAAATTGGATCTCGGTCTTGAATTATGAAATTCGTTGATGAAGCCACAATTCGCGTGGAAGCTGGTAACGGGGGCAGTGGCTGTGTCAGCTTTCGACGCGAGAAGTATATCCCCCGGGGGGGGCCGGATGGGGGTGACGGTGGTAATGGCGGCAGCATCTGGCTGGTGGCGGATTCAGGATTGAATACACTGGTGGATTTTCGCCACAAACGTATGCACAGGGCGGGAAAAGGCGCGGGGGGCCGGGGGCGTAACTGTACTGGCCGACGGGGTGAGGACCTGTCCGTTCGGGTGCCGGTGGGGACTCGGGCCTTCGACGAGGAGACGGGTGAGACGATTGGTGAACTGCTTGCGCCCGGTCAGCAGCTGCTGGTGGCCCAGGGTGGATTTCACGGTATCGGAAATGCCCGCTTCAAGAGCAGCACCAATCGTGCACCACGCCAGTTTACGCCAGGTACGCCGGGCGAACAGCGTTTCCTGCGCCTGGAACTCATCCTGCTGGCGGACGTGGGTCTGCTGGGCATGCCAAATGCGGGCAAGTCGAGTTTTATTTCCAGGGTCTCCAGTGCCCGTCCCAAAGTGGCGGATTACCCCTTTACCACCCTCTACCCCAACCTGGGGGTGGTCAGCGCCGGTCGGGATAAGAGCTTCGTCATTGCAGACATCCCGGGATTGATCGAAGGTGCTGCCGAAGGGGCGGGCCTTGGCGTTCAGTTTCTGAAGCATCTGAGTCGAACACGGTTGCTGTTGCACCTGGTGGATATGGCGCCGATGGACGAAAAGGAGACGCTGGAAGAGCAAGTGCGGCAGATCCAGGGTGAACTGGCAAAATTCAGTGCCGATCTTGCAGCGCGTGAACGCTGGCTGGTACTGAATAAAAAGGATCTGCTGGCGGAAACAGAGTTTGAGTCGAGACGGGAAGCGTTACTGAAGTCGCTGGAGTGGAAAGGGCCTGTGTTTGCTCTTTCCGCCCTCACCGGAGAGGGAACCCAACCCCTGATTTATGCCCTGATGGAGCACCTGGAACGTATCAAGCAGCAGGAAGCCCTGTCCCGGGAGCCTGAGGGCGGAGAAGGGGAGGACGATGCGCCCTGGAACCCACTCGATTAGGCGCCTGTCCGAGAATAGAAGCCGTTGCGAGGAGAGGCCATTTTGAGCCCATTTTTTTCGGACATTTGAGACGAATAGTTACTCATAACTTAGCGAAAATGCGCGGCAAAATAGGCCAAAATGGCTTTTCTGCAGTAGGTTCTCTATTCTCGGACAGGCACTTGGTCCCGATCAGCTACAGAAGAAGCAGAATGATTTATGGGTGAGGTGATCATTTCCCGCAGCGACCTCCCGTGTACCCGACGCTGGGTGGTGAAGATTGGCAGTGCGCTGCTGACAGCCAATGGCAAGGGGCTGGTGCGGGAATCTCTCTCGGCCTGGGTGGAGCAGATGTCGGCCCGGGTGCTGGCGGGCAACGAGCTGATTCTCGTCTCCTCCGGGGCGGTGGCCGAGGGGATGAGCCGTATGGGGTGGAGCCGGCGACCCAGCATGCTGCATGAACTGCAGGCGGCAGCTGCGATTGGGCAGATGGGGCTGGTCCGGGCCTATGAGAGCTGTTTCCTCAAACGGGGTCTGCATACTGCCCAGGTTTTGTTGACGCATGATGACCTGATCAACCGCAAGCGTTATCTGAACGCCCGCAGTACCCTGCGCACCCTGCTGGACCTGGGGGTGGTGCCGGTAGTGAATGAAAACGACACCGTTGCCAACGAGGAGTTGCGCTTTGGCGACAATGATACCCTCGCTGCTCTGGTGGCGAACCTGGTGGAGGCCGATTTGCTGGTGCTGCTCACCGACCAGGAGGGTCTGTTCGATGATGACCCGCGCAGCAACCCGGGTGCCCGATTGATTCCGGCCAGCCGGGTCGATGATCCGCTACTGGATCAGGTAGCGGGAGATAGCGACAGCGGGCTGGGTCGGGGCGGCATGTTGACCAAGGTGCGGGCCGCCAGGCTGGCCGCACGTTCAGGGACGGCAACCATTATTGCCCCGGGGGCGACAGAGGATGTGTTGCTGCGCATCGGTCGTGGCGAAGAGGTGGGCACCCTGTTGAGTCCGGTGCAGAGTTCTCAGACCGCTCGTAAGCGCTGGCTGGCGGGGCACCTGCAGGTGCGAGGGCGCCTGGAGCTGGATCCCGGGGCAGTCCGGGTGCTTCGAGAGTCCGGGCGCAGCCTGCTGGCCGTGGGGGTGAGAAGGGTGGTGGGTGGATTCTCCCGGGGGGAGGTGGTCTCCTGTGTCGACGGGGATGAGGTGGAGGTGGCCCGTGGCCTGGTGAACTATGGGGCCGCCGAAGCGGACAGGATCAAGGGTCAGCCTTCGAGCCGTATTCAGGAAATCCTGGGTTATATGAGCGAGGTAGAGCTGATCCATCGGGACAACCTGGTGCTGGTCTAAGGGGTTGTCCAATATTAACTTCCCTGTTTTGGGGCGTCGAGGCGCCCGTCTGGCAAGGGTCGCTAACGGCATCCTGCCTCACGCGACACTTGTGCATCCCTGCACGTCGCGCGGAAACGCAGCAATATTTATTATCTTTCAAGTTTTCGCAACACAGCCAGGCGGGATGGATCGGCGTTCCAAAATGGGAAGTTATTGTTGGACAACCCCTAAGGGCTCGCCCTAACGCCCCAGCCCCACCTGTACCCCGTGTTGGGTCAGCCAGTCTTTATCCAGCACCCAGTGTATGCGCTTTACCTCAGGCGATTCCAGG
>JAUUYI010000123.1 GCA_030590525.1 Sedimenticola sp.
CACCGCGTTCACCTCCTCCATGGTGGCGCCTAAGAGCGAGGGCAACAACACCGTGGATGCGGCTGGTAAGCTGCTCTGGCGCATGGCCCCGTCACCCCACGGCCCGTATTGGGAAGAGGGTCAGAAACTGGGGTATCAGGATGCGGGCTCCTGGACACTGTTCAAATCGACCCCGGTGGAGCGGCGTAAGGCGGCCTGGCTGTATGCCCAGTTTGTCGTCTCCAAGACGGTCGACGTGAAGAAGAGCCATGTAGGTCTCACCTTCATCCGTGACTCCACTATTCGGCACCAGAGCTTCACCGAGCGTGCGCCCAACCTGGGTGGACTGGTCGAGTTCTACCGCTCGCCGGACCGGGTGCGCTGGACCCCGACCGGTATCAACGTACCCGACTATCCGAAGCTGGCCCAGATCTGGTGGCAGCAGATCGGTGACGTCAACTCCGGCGCCTTCACCCCGCAACAGGCCATGGACCGGCTCGCTTCGGAGATGGACGTGACCATGGCCCGTATGCAGGCGGCCGACGAAAAGGCCAAGGTCTACGGTGGCTGCGGTCCCCGGTTGAACGAGGAGAAAGATGCCTCCTTCTGGCTCAATAAGCCGGGTTCGCCGAAGGCTAAACTGGCCAACGAGAAGCCCAAAGGCGAGACCATCGACTACGACGAACTGGTCAAGCGCTGGCAGAAAGCGAGTTAGGCAACGGTCCGATTGAGGTGCAGAAGCGGAGGGTGCCGACAACACCCTCCGCGGCCTCTATTATTGGCAAACACCATGACCAGCCCCGACAAAGCGCCCAATCTGAGCCCGCGACAGAAAGAGATCCTCAATCACGCGCGCATCCGCGGGGAGGTGCAGGTGGAGGCGCTGGCAGAGACATTCAACGTCACGCCACAGACGATTCGGCGTGATCTCAATCAGTTGCGCGAATTGGGTATGCTGCACCGGGTTCACGGTGGCGCAATCGTGCAGGACGGGGTGGCCAACCTGGGCTATGAAGCCAGACGGCGGATCTCGAAAGAGGAGAAAGGGGCAATAGCTCGATGTGCCTCCGGACTGATTCCCGACGACACCTCCCTGTTCATCAATATCGGCACCACCACCGAGCAGGTTGCCCGACATCTGGTCAACCATGTCGGTCTGCTGGTGATCAGCAACAACATCAATGTGGTCAATACACTGCGTGAATGCGAGACCATCCAGGTGATAACCGCTGGCGGTATCGTACGCCGCGAAGATGGGGGCATCGTGGGTGATACAACAGTGGATTTCATCGCCCAGTTCAAAGTGGATTACGCGGTGGTCGGCGCATCCGCCATCGAACAGGATGGTACGGTCCTCGATTACGACCCGCGCGAAGTACGTGTCGCTCAGGCCATTATTGCCAATGCCAGATCGGTCATTCTGGTGGCCGACTCGACCAAGTTTGAGCGCAACGCACCCATACGTATCGTGGATATATCGAACATAGACTATTTCGTCACCGACCGGATGCCCTCGCCTGCATTTACCGCCATCTGCAAAGAACAGGGCGTCACCCTGGTCATCGCCTCGGGCGAGAGTGGATGTGATGCCGTAGTGGACCATCGCGGGAGCAGTACCTGATGGGTTGTTTCTCAATAACCCGAGGCAGTTTGGGCGCGCGGCGTAGGGGGGATAAGCGTAGCGCATCCACCATCCATCTCTGGCAGTGCAGTGCGGGCAGGCCCCACTGGTGGATGCGGCGCGCATAAGTGTGCTGCAGGACAGGAGGCCTGTGGGCGCGCCTTATCCACCCTACGGAAATGCCCCAGGTTTGGCACCAAGTAGGTAAATTGCTGGGCTTCGCAGGTTCAGCCCAACCTACAGATTTTGTAGTTTTTGATTCTTAAGGAATCCGTACAGAGTAGAGCGCTGAATGGCCATTGAACTGAAAAAAGTAACCAAAGTGGTGGGTATCGACACCCATATCCACGAGACCAGCATCAAACTGGAAGAGGGGCATTTCAATATTCTACTGGGAACTACGCTGTCGGGAAAAACCACGCTGCTGCGTTTGATGGCCGGTCTTGAGCAACCCACCAGCGGAGAGATCTGGTTCAAAGGGGAGAATGTTACCGGCATACCGGTACAGAAGCGCAAAGTCGCCATGGTCTACCAGCAGTTCATCAATTACCCGAACTTTACCGTCTACGACAATATCGCCTCCCCGCTGAAGGTGGTGCGTAGGTCTCGGCGCGAGATCGATAAGCGGGTCCATCAGGTGGCCGAACTGTTGCAGATTACGCCGATGCTGAAGCGTATGCCCAATGAATTGTCCGGCGGTCAGCAGCAGCGTACCGCCCTCGCCCGTGCCCTGATCAAGGGATCCGATCTGGTGCTGCTGGACGAACCCCTGGCCAATCTCGACTACAAATTGCGCGAGGAGTTCAGGGAGGAACTGCCGAAGCTTTTCCAGGATAGCGGTGCCACCATCGTCTATGCCACGACCGAACCGGCTGAGGCGTTGCTGCTGAGCGGTTACACCGCCACCCTGCATGAGGGCAGCGTTACCCAATACGGGCCCACCTCGTCGGTTTACCGCACCCCGAAGGATCTGCTGAGTGCGCGGGTATTTTCAGACCCGCCCATCAACACCGCCGCGATCAGCAAACGCGGCGACAGCTTCCATTACAACGAAACGGTCAGCTGGAAGGCACGGGGGAGGTACGCCACCCTCCCCGACGGCCCCTACACCATCGGATTCCGCCCACATTACATCACCCTCAAACCGAACAATACCGCATCGATCAGCGTCAAGGGTGAGGTGGTGGTCACCGAGATCAGTGGCTCCGAAAGCGTTATCCATATGCGCGTCGGCAAGGATACCTGGGTATCGCTCTCCCACGGCATCCATCCGTTGAAACGCGGTGATACGGTGGAACTCTTCCTGCAGGCCGATCACTGTTTCTATTTCGATGAAAACGAACAGCTTATTTAAAACACCAGTAGCTTCTCAATCGCTCGGGGCAGCGGCTTCAGGTCGGCCAATGGTGGGCATAAACACCATGCCCACCCTACGTAGGATGGACACGTTTTTTGTGCCCACGCGGTATATATGTGCTCAATCTGCTCCGCTGACGGCAGAAATACGACATGGACCTCCCAGTTGAACTGCAGGCGCACTTTATCCCCCCTGCAAAACTGCCCCGGGTTATTGCGAAATTACAAAACACCAGAGTGATAGAACAATGGCAAAGATTACCCTGGATCAGGTCCGGCACAGTTACCTGGATCATCCTGCATCACCCGATGACTGGGCGCTGAAGCAGCTGGACATGGTGTGGGACGATGGTGGCGCCTACGCATTGCTCGGCCCTTCCGGCTGTGGCAAAACGACGTTGCTGAACGTGATCTCAGGACTGTTGCGGCCATCTGAGGGGCGGGTACTGTTCAATGACCGGGATGTTACCGATATCCCTTCAGACCGGCGTGATATTGCCCAGGTTTTTCAGTTTCCCGTGGTCTACGACACCATGAGCGTATTCGATAATCTCGCCTTTCCACTGCGAAATCGGGGAGTACCGGAAGAGCAGGTGAAAAGCCGGGTGCATGAGATTGCCGGGATGCTCGACCTGGAGGCAGTGCTCGGCAACCGGGCCTCGGGCCTGACCGCGGATGGAAAGCAGAAGATATCCCTCGGTCGGGGACTGGTGCGCGCCGACGTGAACGTGATCATGTTCGACGAACCACTGACCGTAATCGATCCCCACCTGAAATGGCAGTTGCGCTCCAAGCTCAAGGAGTTGCACCAGGAGGTGGGGGTCACCATGATTTACGTCACCCACGACCAGACCGAGGCGCTCACCTTCGCCGATCGCGTAGTGGTCATGCACGACGGGACGGTAGTACAGATCGGCACGCCGGTGGAACTGTTCGATAAACCCCGTCACACATTCGTCGGCCACTTCATCGGGTCGCCGGGGATGAACCTGCTGCCTTGCGAGGTTATCGAAGGTGCTCCCAGCTTTCTCGGCCATCGAGTGGAAACTGCCGAAGCGGTGGCAGTACCGACCGGTGCCAGGCAACTGGAGATCGGCGTGCGTCCCGAGTTTATCCACTTCGCCGCGAAAGGCCTGCCGGTGGATATCGTCAGGGTGGATGACGTGGGACGCTACCGCATCGTGAGGGTGAACCACAAATCCCACACCATCAAACTGGTGGTACCGGAGAATGTACCCATACCCGACGGCAAGGGCCACCTGGTGTTCGACCGGGCCAGGACCCATGTCTACGCGGATGGCTGGATTATTACCTGAGGTCTACACCGATGATCGACAAGACAACCAACCAGAGGGCCTGGTTCCTGGTACTGCCGGTGGTGGTCCTGGTGGCGTTCAACGCCCTGATTCCGCTGATGACCGTGGTCAACTATTCGGTTCAGGAGACCTTCGGCAACAATGTCTTCTTCTTTGAAGGGGTGAGGTGGTTCGAGCAGATACTGCATTCGGAACGCTTTCACGCCTCACTGCTGCGCCAGCTGACCTTCACCGGCATCATCCTGCTGATCGAGGTGCCCCTGGGGGTGGCGATCGCACTGACGATGCCGAAGAAAGGGCCCTGGGTCTCGGTCTGCCTGGTGTTGATGGCCCTGCCTCTGCTGATCCCCTGGAACGTGGTCGGTGCCATGTGGAATATCTTCGCGCTGCCGGATATCGGCCTGCTGGGGCAGATGATCAACGGCATGGGGTTTGACTACAACTTCACCCAGCAACCCCTGGCCGCCTGGTTCACCACCATACTGATGGACGTCTGGCACTGGACCTCACTGGTGGTACTTCTCGCTTATGCCGGTCTCAGCTCCATCCCCGACGCCTACTATCAGGCCGCACGTATCGACGGCGCCAGCGCCTGGTCGGTGTTCCGCTATATCCAGTTGCCGAAGATGAAACGGGTGCTGACCATCGCCATACTACTGCGCTTCATGGACAGCTTCATGATTTACACCGAACCCTTCGTGCTGACCGGTGGCGGCCCGGGCAACACCACAACCTTCCTGTCGATCGACCTGGTGAAGATCGCCCTGGGTCAGTTCGACCTGGGCCCGGCGGCGGCGATGTCGTTGATCTACTTCCTCATCATTCTGGTGTTGAGCTGGATCTTCTACACCCTGATGATGCGTAACGAGGAGCAGTGATGAAAAACCTCAAATGGCTGGTGCCAACCCTCTATATCCTGTTTCTGATGCTCCCGATCTACTGGCTGGTCAGCATGTCGTTCAAGACGACCAACGAGATTCTCGGGGCTTTCTCGCTCTGGCCCCAGGAGTTTACGCTGGACAACTACATTACCATCTTCACCGACCCCACCTGGTACAACGGCTATTTCAATTCGCTGACTTATGTCGCAATGAACACACTGCTGTCGGTCAGCGTGGCGCTGCCCGCGGCCTACGCCTTCTCCCGCTACCGTTTTCTCGGTGACAAACACCTCTTTTTCTGGCTGCTGACCAACCGCATGGCACCGCCGGCGGTGTTCGCACTGCCGTTTTTCCAGCTCTATTCGGCGGTGGGACTATTCGATACAACGCTCGCGGTAGCACTTGCCCACTGCCTTTTCAACATCCCCCTGGCGGTCTGGATCCTGGAAGGGTTCATGTCGGGGATACCCAAAGAGCTGGATGAGACCGCGTACGTGGACGGCTACTCGTTCTGGCGCTTTTTCATCCGCATCTTCATACCGACGATCGCGGCCGGTATCGGTGTGGTGATGTTCTTCACCTTCATGTTCTCCTGGGTGGAACTGCTGCTGGCCAAGACCCTTACCTCGGTGGCGGCCAAACCGATCGCCGCGACGATGACGCGCACCGCGAGCACCGCGGGGTACGAACTGGGCCTGCTGGCCGCGGCCGGCACCCTGACGATCATTCCGGGGGCATTCGTGATCTGGTTCGTTCGCCACCATATTGCCAAAGGCTTTGCCCTTGGCCGGGTTTAATAAAGGAGATTAGCGCATGTTTCTTTCCTGGATGGCCTGGACCTGGCCGACCGCCGCATTTTTCATCTTCATCCTGCTGGCCATCACCAGCATGGGGGTGTGGGAGCACTTCAGCCCCGGGGGTGGGCCACGCAAAGGCGTGCTTGGGCTGGACACCACCCGCGGCGACCGGCTGTTCATCTCGCTCATCGGCAGCGCCTTCATCCACCTCGCCTGGCTGGGCATCATGGGTACCCCGCTGTGGGGGGGACTGATCATTTCCATTCTTTTCCTGCTCTCCGTCTTCCGATGGGTTTGATCTCTTCAGGGCTATGATCCGCACGGATCTACTGATCATTGGCGGTGGCATCAATGGGGTGGGTATCGCCAGCGCCTTTAAGGCGGTGCAAGCCGCATCTGAATACACCACCGGCTAGCCCGCATTTCTCACCAGGGGGCGAGAAATGCGGGCTAAGGGCTCGCGAAATAACTTCTCAATAACCCGGGGGAAAACGGGTAGGGTGGATCAAGGAGCGCAGCGACGGATCCACCAACGCGACCTAGCCTGGTGTATCCGCTCCGCTTGATACACCCTACATTTTAGATTCTTGCCTGGACTTATTGAGAAGTTACCTCGCGAAACAATAACTC
>JAUUYI010000365.1 GCA_030590525.1 Sedimenticola sp.
GATGGGCTTCTCCTTCTCCACTCCCACCTGCGCCAGCTTCTGCAGTAGCAGTTCGGGGTTAGCGGCGACGAAACCCTGCTTGAAGTCCACAGCCTGCTCCCATGGCCACCAGCGGGCACCGGCAATGTGGCCGCTGCGTTTGACCTTCGGACTGCCCGCGTACTCCTGCTTGCTGCGAACATCGAGCAGGACACTGCCGCCCCCTTTCACGGCAACCTGCACCTGCTGCAAGTCAACGCTGTTGCCCCTCCCCTTTCCTGCCAGGCGGTAATGGACACGCTGGGATTCCACCATCTGATTCGACACCTTACGGCCATCCAGGACCCATTTCACCAGACCTCCGTCCAGTACCGATACCCGCTGATGACCGATCTGCTCCAGGGTCCAGAACAGGCGGGCTGCCTCCAGGCCGCCCATATCGTCGTATACGACCACATGATCGGTCTCTTCTATGCCTAATGTACCGAGGATGATGGCGAGACGCTGCCCGTCCGCGATCCGAGTGACACCATTGCGTTCTTTCTTTATCAGGGCATTGTAAGGTAACCGCACCGCTCCGGGCAGGTGGAAGCGTTGATATTGGGTGTCGTCCATGCTCATATCGACAAGGGTCAGATCCGGGTCATCGAAGTGGCTTTCCAGCCACGCCCCATCCACCATCACCGGGGCTGCCGCCTTGGCCTGAAAGGCGCACAGCAGCAGGAGTGTCAGAAAAACGCTATAAAAGTACTTCATAATTTGAATGATACCTCTTTAAGACCCGCGGAAAAATATATTGTAACTTCTCAATAACCCGGGGCAAACGGGTAGGGTGGATCAAGGAGCGTAGCGACGGATCCACCAACACGCCGTAGCCTGGTGTATCCGCTCCGCTTGATGCACCCTACATATTAGATTGTTGCCCGCATTTATTGCGAAGTTACGCCAATATCGGCTATCATTCTGTTTTTGTGGGGAATTTTATTTTTTATAGCAGATTGGAAAATAAAGCCTATGTCGACCGTATTGATCGTTGATGATCAATCGATAAGCCGGATGATCCTTGAAGAGCTCATCCGTTCCATTGGTGATGATATTCAGGTGGTCTCTTTTTCAGACCCGGTGGAGGCACTCCAGTGGGCCAAAGAGAACAGCCACGACCTGGTGGTCACTGACTATAAGATGCCAAAGATGGACGGAGTAGAGTTCACTCATTGGCTGCGCCAGATACCTGCCTGTGCCGATGTGCCGGTGGTGATCATCACCTGCATCGATGAAAAGCCTGTGCGCTACAAGGCGCTGGAAGCTGGCGCCACAGACTTCCTGGCCAAGCCCATCGACCACTATGAGTGCCGGACACGCTGCCGCAATCTGCTGAAACTGCACCAGCAACAGGAGATCATCCGCAACCGGGCACGCTGGCTGGAACAGCAGGTGTTCCTCAAGACCCATGAGCTGGAAATGCGAGAACAGGAGACCCTGCTGAGGCTGGCCAGGGCGGGTGAATACCGAGACGAGGGTACCGGCAACCATGTAGTGCAGATGGCGAAGTATGCCTATCTGATCGCACAGAAACTCGGCCTGGAGGAAGAAGCCTGTCTGATAATCCGCCATGCGGCGCCGATGCACGATATCGGCAAGATCGGTATCCCTGACCACATCCTGTTGAAAAGGGGCCAACTGGCCCGCGGAGAGTGGAAGACCATGATGACCCATACCTCGATCGGTTACGATATCCTGCGCGACAGCCCCTCCTGCTATCTGCAGTCCGGAGCGGTGATCGCACTCAGCCACCATGAGCGATACGATGGCACCGGCTACCCCAGGGGTCTGGCAAACAACGAGATACCGATCGAGGCCAGGGTGGCCACGGTAGCGGACGTATTCGATGCACTGCTGTCTGAGCGGCCCTATAAGCAGCCATGGGGCCTGGAGCAAACCCTGGAGTACATGCAGGCGCAACGAGGGAAGCATTTCGACCCGGACTGTATCGATGCCTTTTTCTCCCGACTCGATCTGATCATGGATATAAAGCAGCAGCACGCATCTGTGCCCCACCCTGTCGCCAGCTGAACCAGACACAACCGTGGGCAGCCATCTGGACAAGGGTGATAAACTGAGACCACAGCAGCTTGCTGCGGGCTGTGTCAATGGTGCCTGTTTTCAGGCGTCGATCCGGCTGATCCTGCTGCTGATCGCCGCCATTACCCTGGCTGCCTCAGCGCAGGCCACGGCCCCTTCCGAATCCGCATTGATAACCAGTGGCCTGGTCATCGGCTCGCTGCTGATTCTGGTGGTTACCGCCTTCACCAGTCGGGCAACAAAACAGTTGCGGGAAGTCAGCGCCGCTTTCGACCCGCTGGCTATCACCATTCTGCTGCTGCTGGGCGGCAGCTCCGCCAGCCCTCTGTGGCTGGCTTACCCGCTGGCCATGTTCGACCACGGCAGGCGCTTCGGGCACCGGGCCCTCTAC
>JAUUYI010000184.1 GCA_030590525.1 Sedimenticola sp.
GCCAGGGTGCCAAACTCAAAATAGGTCAGGGAAGTGTCACTCCTGACCCGCTCCACCCGTTCGAATGCCTGACAGATACGCTGGTCGGAAACCGCTTCACCCTGCAGGCGTATGCGCTCGTTGTAGCACTCCAGGTGAGGAGATGTGTAGCTGCCGGTACGGTAACCCGCAGCCTGCAGGATGGCGTCCAGGAAGGCGACACTGGAGCCTTTGCCATTGGTCCCCGCCACGGTAATCACCCGACAGGGAAAGGGCCCGGGATAGAGCTGCGCCCACACTTTTTCCACTCGCTCCAGCCCCAACTCGACAGAGCTGGGATGGAGAGTGGACTGCCAGTGGAGCCAGGCATCGAGGGTCTCGAAAGGCACTAGTACCTACTTAGAGCCTGGCCTTTCTAGTCAGGATACTCAAAATACTGGCCAACCGGTCGCGTAGCTCACGGCGGTCGACGATCATGTCTACGGCGCCGTGCTCCAGCAGAAACTCACTGCGCTGAAAGCCCTCGGGGAGTTTTTCCCGCACCGTCTGCTCGATCACCCGGGGTCCGGCAAAGCCGATCAGAGCATTGGGCTCCGCCACGTTGACATCCCCCAGCATGGCGAAGCTGGCGGAGACACCACCCATGGTGGGATCAGTAAGGACCGAAATGAACGGGATACCCCGTTTCGCCATGCGGTTGAGGGCAGCGCTGGTCTTGGCCATCTGCATCAACGAGAACAGGGACTCCTGCATGCGGGCGCCACCACTGGCGGAAAAACATACCAGGGGGATTCCCTGCTCGATACAGCTATTGGCCCCGCGCACGAAGCGCTCCCCCACCACCGAGCCCATGGAGCCACCCATGAACTTGAACTCGAACGCTGCCGCCACCAACCGCAACCCCTTGAGCTGCCCCTCCATCACCACCAGGGCATCTTTCTCACCCGTCGCTTTCTGGGCCTGGGAGATACGGTCCCTGTACTTCTTACTGTCTTTGAACTTGAGCGGATCAAGCGGCGCCAGATCTGCGCCAATCTCTTCCTGCATCCCGGGGTCGAGAAAAATCTCCAGTCTGCGTCGTGCACCAATCCGGTTGTGGTAGGCACATTTCGGGCAAACGTCCAGATTGCGCTCCATCTCCGCCCGATAGAGTACCGCGCTGCAACCAGGGCACTTGGCCCACAGCCCCTCGGGAACCGTGCGCTTAGTGCCGCCTTCCGTCCGGATGCGACTGGGCATCAGTTTTTCGAACCAGCTCATAATGCTATCCGCAATTAATTGATCAGATAAGGTCCATGGCGCGACGCATGGCTACCAGCAGTTCCACCACCGCCGGGGCGATTTCGTCCGTGCTCCCGGCCAGTGCCTCGACCCGGCTGACCAGTGCGCTGCCGACGATGACCGCATCACCCACCTGGGCCACCGCCTGAGCATTCTCCGGCGTCTTGATTCCAAACCCAACCCCCACTGGCAGGCGGGTCTGCTTACGGATTCCGGCTACTTTTGCCGCCACCTCACCGATGGCGAAACTGGCGGAACCGGTGATGCCTTTCACTGAGACATAGTATACAAAACCACTGGCTGCATCACAGACACGCCGGATCCGCTCCTCGGTGCTGGTAGGCGCCAGCAAAAATATGGGGTCGATTCCTTCAGGGTGCAGCACATCAAGCAGATCATCCGCCTCTTCCGGCGGGAGATCCACCGTAAGCAGGCCATCCACCCCGGCCTCTGCCGCCATCTCGGCAAACAGCTCATACCCCATGACTTCGACCGGATTCAGGTAACCCATCAGAATCACCGGGGTATTCGGGTCGTCCTGACGGAAACGGGCCACCATTCCGATCACGTCACGCAGGCTGGTGCCGTGCTTCAGGGCCCGTTCACTGGCACGCTGAATCACCGGCCCGTCCGCCATCGGGTCTGAAAAGGGCACCCCCAGCTCAATAATGTTGGCGCCCGCCGCCACCATCGCATGCATCAGCGGGACGGTCAGATCCGGGTTGGGATCCCCTGCGGTGACGAAAGGTATCAACGCCACCCGATTCTGCTGCTCAAGCTGCGCAAAGCATCCGCTGATCCGGCTCATATCTTGATTCCATCCAGTGCTGCCACGGTATGCATGTCCTTGTCTCCCCGCCCCGAGAGATTGACCAGGATAACCTGATCAGGCGTCATGGTCACCGCCAGTTTCAAGGCATAGGCGATCGCATGACTCGACTCCAGTGCAGGGATGATCCCCTCCTTGTGACTCAAGGTATGAAAGGCCTCCAGGGCCTCCTCATCAGTTATCGAGACGTACTCGGCCCGGCCGCTATCCTTCAGCCAGGCGTGCTCGGGCCCGACACCCGGGTAATCGAGCCCTGCAGAGATGGAGTGAGTCTCGGTGATCTGACCATTCTCATCCTGCATCAGATAGGTCCGGTTTCCGTGCAGCACACCGGACCCGCCGGCACAGAGGGGGGCGGCATGGCGCCCGGTCTCGAGTCCCTCACCCGCGGCCTCCACCCCGTAGATAGCCACGTCAGCATCCTCGAGAAAGGGGTAAAAGAGTCCGATGGCGTTGGAACCACCCCCCACGCAGGCAACCAGGGCATCCGGCAGGCGCCCCGTCTGCTGCTGTATCTGCTGCCGTGCCTCGCGCCCGATGATGGTCTGAAAATCCCGCACCATGGCCGGATAGGGGTGAGGCCCGGCCACGGTACCGATGATATAGAAGGTATCGTCAATATTACTGACCCAGTCTCGCATCGCTTCGTTGAGGGCATCCTTCAGGGTTTTGGAACCGGACTCCACCGCCACTACCCGTGCCCCCAGCATGCGCATGCGGTAGACGTTCGCGCTCTGCCGGGCGATGTCCACCGAGCCCATATAGACCACGCACTCCAGTCCCAGGCGGGCCGCCACGGTGGCCGTTGCCACCCCGTGCTGACCGGCGCCGGTCTCGGCGATGATCCGGGTCTTGCCCAGGCGTTTGGCCAGAAGGGCCTGACCAATGGTGTTATTCA
Source organism: Sedimenticola sp. (assembly GCA_030590525.1). Taxonomy (GTDB): domain Bacteria; phylum Pseudomonadota; class Gammaproteobacteria; order Chromatiales; family Chromatiaceae; genus JAUXBK01. The sequence goes on from JAUUYI010000184.1 coordinate 2,988, forward strand.
CCTTATGTGCGCCGGTATGATTGAGATCCTCCCGCTTGAGATAGATACGGGCCCCGCCCGTCTCCCGGCTCAGACGCTCGGCGAAATATACCGGCGAGGGACGCCCTACGTAGTTGGCCAGATCCGCGTCCAGTTCTGCCAGGAACACCTCATCCTGCATATATTTTTCATAGGCTCTTCGCAGTTCCGCCAACGGCTCCATCAAGGTTTCTGCCACGAAGATACCGCCGTAACGGCCAAAGTGTCCCCGCTCATCCGGCATGCTGCTGAAATCGGTCTGGTTACTGATCGGCACGCTTCACTCCTCGCATAAACATCGCTATCTTTTTCGGGTCTTTGATGCCCCTGGCCCGCTCTACCCCGCCACTGACATCCACCCCGTAGGGCCGGACCTGCTCGATGGCCCGCTCCACATTGTCCGGTGAGAGGCCGCCCGCCAGCACGATGGAGGCGGCCAGATCCGCTGGTATCCGCTCCCAGGCGAAGGATTCGCCGGTGCCACCCGGGACCCCCCTCTGATAGCTGTCCAGCAACAGCCCGGCCGAATCTCCATAGCGCTCTCTCATGGCATACAGATCCACGCCTTCGCGCATCCGTACCGCCTTGATATAGGGCCGACCATGACCGCTACAGGCCTGTGGTGATTCATCCCCGTGAAACTGGAGTAGATCGAGCCGGGTCCGGGACAGTACCCGCCCGATCTCTCCCCGGCTCGCATTCACGAACAACCCCACCACCGTGACGAACGGCGGCAACTGCGCCACTATGGTTGCCGCCTGGGCTGCCGTAACGGCTCGCGAGCTGGGGGGATAGAAAACCAGGCCGATGGCGTCTGCACCCTGCTCCAATGCCGCCAGTGCATCCTCGGTGCGGGTGATACCGCAGATTTTTACCCGGGTCCTCATCAGGCGCCTAAAGATACAGGATAGGGCGGGATTGCGGAAGATATGATCGTAAAAGCGGCCCTACCGCCCATCACCCTCTGTTCGCGGCAATTCGAACTGTTCCGGGTAACCGACCTGGACCAGATAGAGACCGTGGGCTGGAGCGGTCACCCCTCCCAAGGTACGATCCCGGCATTCCAGCACCTGCTTCACCCATTCCAGCGGGCGGTCACCCCGGCCGATGGCCATCAGCACCCCGGCCAGATTGCGCACCATATGCTGCAGAAAGGCATTCGCCGTAACTTCGATGACGACCCGGTCCGCCTGCCGCGTGACCAGCAGCCGGCTGATGGTTCGCACCGGGCTTTTCGCCTGGCAACCCAGGGCCCGGAAGGATGAGAAATCGTGGGTACCAACCAGCTGTTGTGCCGCCTCCTGCATAAGTTCCGTATTCAGAGGAGGGTGAGCCCATACTGCACGGTCACGCCAGACAGCGGAGCGGGTCTCCCGGTTCAGGATGTGGTAGCGATAGCTGCGACTGATGGCCGAAAAGCGGGCATGGAACGCCTCCGGGACCGGTTGCGCCCAGTTGACGTTGACATCCTGGGGGAGATTGACATTGGACCCCAGCACCCAGTTCCTTGCCGAACGGGCCGCCTCGCTGTCGAAATGAACCACCTGCCCCAAAGCGTGGACACCCGTATCGGTGCGGCCGGCACAGATGACCCTTACCGGATGATTGGCAACCTTTGATAGCGCCTGTTCCAGTGTCTGCTGGACCGTTGTCACATTGTCCTGCATCTGCCAGCCATGGAAAGCGGTCCCATCATATTCCACACCCATTGCCCAGCGCATGTAACCCTCCGTTTCCAATTCCCGAAACAGATCAGGCGCACCGAGGTGCGCCTGATGATGATCGAACGGGAATTGTACCTTAGGAAAGCTGACCCAGTAACTTCTGCGCTTCCTGTTTCTGGCTTTCGTTTCCTTCCGCCAACACCTCATCGAGAATACTGCGTGCCCCTTCGGCATCTCCCATCTCGACATAAGCCTGGGCCAGATCGAGTTTGGTATCCACCCCATCACCCACCATCACCTCTTCCGGCAACGGCAGTTCACTGTTGTCCGGCAGTCCCAGCTCCTGTTCCAGCGATTCCAGGGTTGTATCATCCAGCTCTCCCATGGCGGA
>JAUUYI010000240.1 GCA_030590525.1 Sedimenticola sp.
AACAGGGCCTCTCGACGGGATTAACCGGGTGCTTACATATTTTAAATAATTCCATACGTTACCGGAAAAAGATGGACCGTTCTATAACTGATGGTTAATTCTCCATCGTCTCGACGGGATTAACCGGGTGCTTACGATTTTTAGTACTCAATGGCCGACCTTCTAGTAGAATGCCTCGATGCGTGATCCTTTACTCTCGCTGCATGACTGACGCTCTTCCCTGCTATCGCCCGGGCTGGCCCCGGGTCCTGCCCTGGTTGCTGTTGCTTCTGCTGCTGGCGGGGTGCGACCGGGTTGCCTGGAATAATCCCTACCCGGCCTCGGAGGCGCAGGGGAATATCCTCTACAGCTCTTTTTCGGAGCGCCCCAAGCATCTGGATCCAGTGCGTTCTTACAGTTCCAACGAATACGCCTTCATTGCCCAGATCTACGAACCGCCACTGCAGTACCATTACTTGAAGCGCCCCTATGAGCTGATACCGCTGGCGGCCGAGCAGGTGCCGGTGGCGCGCTACTACGATGCCGAGGGAAGATTGCTGCCCGACGATGCAGCAGCGGAACAGATAGCGACCAGCGAGTACGAGGTGGCGATTCTGCCGGGCATGCGTTACCAGCCCCACCCGGCGTTTGCCACCGACGAGCAGGGGGAGTACCTGTATCATCAGCTCGACCCCGCCACCATCCGCTCCCTCAACACTCTGGGTGATTTCGCCCGAACGGGTTCCAGGGAGGTGACGGCAGAGGATTTCGTCTATCAGATCAAACGCCTTGCCTTCCCCCGGCTTCAGTCGCCGATCGCCGGTGTCATGGCGGACTACATCATCGGTTTCAGCGAATTCGGCCAAACGGTGGACGCAGCGTATGAGGCGTTGCAGTCGCAGCGTGGTGAGGAAAAACCCGGGCTCGATCTGCGTCACTATTCGATGCCGGGGGTGGAAGTGATCGACCGGTACCGTTTCCGGATGCGGTTGAAGGGGAAATATCCTCAGTTTCTCTACTGGATGGCGATGCCGTTCTTTGCCCCCATGCCATGGGAGGCTGAACGCTTCTATGCCCAGCCGGGGATGGCGAAGCGGAACGTCAACCTCGACTGGTATCCGGTTGGCAGCGGCCCGTTCATGCTGCAGGAGAACAATCCGAACCTGCGTATGGTGCTGGCGCGAAACCCCAACTTCCATGGGGAGCGCTACCCGAAACAGGGGATGCCGGGGGATGAAGAGTCGGGCCTGCTGGAGGATGCGGGCAAGCAACTCCCGTTCATCGACCGGGCGGTCTACAGTATGGAGAAGGAGTCCATCCCCTACTGGAACAAGTTCCTGCAGGGCTACTACGATACCTCGGGTATCTCCTCCGACAGTTTTGACCAGGCGGTGCAGTTTTCCGCCCAGGGCGAGCTTGGTCTGACCGAACCCATGAAGGCCCAGGGGATCAGCCTGGAGACGGCGGTGACCGCATCGATCTTCTACATGGGTTTCAACATGGACGACCCCGTGGTGGGGGGGGACTCAGAGCGGGCGCGCCTGCTGCGCCGGGCCATCTCCATCGCCATGGATTACGAAGAGTACCTCTCCATCTTCAACAATGGCCGGGGTGTGGCAGCCCAGGGACCGATACCTCCGGGCATCTTCGGCAACCGCTCGGGTGCGGCGGGTATCGATCCCTTTATCTATGGCTGGGTGAACGACAGGCCCAATCGAAAACCGGTTGCCGCGGCACGGCGCCTGATGGCGCAGGCAGGATATCCCGGGGGAAGGGATGCGGGTACCGGAAAACCATTGATTCTGTATTACGATACCACCTCATCCGGACCGGATGACAAAGCGCGTCTCAACTGGATCCGAAAGCAGTTTAACAAGCTGGGTGTGCAATTGGTGATCCGGGCCAGTGACTACAACCGGTTTCAGGAGAAAATGCGCAAGGGGACGGGGCAGATCTTTATCTGGGGGTGGAATGCTGACTACCCGGACCCGGAGAATTTCCTGTTTCTGCTGTATGGCCCCAATGGTAAGGTGGCCCACGGTGGTGAGAATGCAGCAAACTACAGCAACCCCGAGTACGATGCCCTTTTCGTGCAGATGAAGAACATGGATAACGGCCCCGAGCGGCAGCGGATCATCGACAGGATGGTGGAGATTCTGCGGCGGGATGCGCCCTGGGTATGGGGCTTTTTTCCAAAATCTTTCTCCCTCTTTCATTCCTGGTATCACAATGTCAGTCTCAACCTGATGGCCAATAATACGTTGAAGTACAAACGTATCGACCCGGAACTGCGCGACCGGTTACGGCGGGAGTGGAATCCACCGATCATCTGGCCGTTGCTGGCGCTGCTGGTCTACCGGCGGCGTGAGCGGAGTGCCGCGCGATGATGGCCTATATCCTGCGGCGGGTGCTGTACGCCATCCCGATCCTGCTCGGGGTGAACATCCTCACCTTCGTACTCTTCTTCGTGATCAACTCCCCGGATGACATGGCCCGGATGAATCTGGGCATGAAGCGGGTGACACCGGAGGCGGTGGAGAGCTGGAAGCAGGAGCGGGGGTATGACCGGCCGCTGCTCTATAACAGCGCCGCCACGGGCACGGAGAAGCTGACCGACACCATCTTTTTCCAGAAATCCCTGAAACTGTTCCAGTTCGATTTCGGTGTCTCCGACAGCGGCCGGGATATCGGCTACGACATCTCCCAGCGCATGTGGCCCAGTCTCGCTATCGCCATCCCGGTGCTGCTGGTGGGACTGCTGGTCACTATCAGCTTTGCGCTGCTGATCGCCTTCTTCCGTGCCACCTACATCGATTTCTGGAGCGTGGTGTTGTGTGTGGTGATGATGTCTATCTCCGGGCTGTTCTATATCATCGGCGGGCAGTTCCTGGTGAGCAAACTGCTGCACCTGGTGCCCATCTCCGGTTATGACACGGGTCTGAATGCGGTCAAGTTTCTGATCCTGCCGGTGATCATCGGCATTATCGGCGGCATCGGTGCCGGCACCCGCTGGTACCGTACCTTGTTCCTGGAGGAGATCAACAAGGACTACGTCCGTACCGCCCGGGCCAAGGGGTTGTCCGAGACCCGGGTGCTGTTCCGGCATGTGCTGAAGAACGCCATGATCCCGATCCTGACCGGGGTGGTGGCGGTGTTGCCGCTGCTGTTCATGGGGAGTCTGATCACCGAGTCTTTCTTTGGCATCCCCGGTCTGGGGAGCTACACCATCGACGCCATCAACCGGCAGGACTTCGCCATCGTGCGCGCCATGGTTTTCCTTGGCTCGGTGCTCTATATCCTGGGGTTGCTGCTGACCGATATCTCCTACACCCTGGTCGATCCGCGGGTGAGGTTGTCATGATTGCCGGGCTGACTATTCTCTGGACCGATGGGCTGATCTTCCTGCTGCTGGCTGTCGCCATTGGCTTTGGCCTTTATGCGGCCCGCCGGGAGCATCTGCGTGCCCCCTGGCGGCAGGTGATGCGCAGCCGTGTCGGCGTGGGTACCCTGGTGGTTCTCTCGTTCTACGTGGTGACCGGCCTGCTGGATTCGGTCCACTTCCGGCCCACGGCCCAGCAGGCCGGAATGCAGGCCGAAGTGAGCGGCTCCGACGAGATCGTCAGCCTGCTGGACCAGCTGCTGCACTCCCTGCGGGCCCGTCAGGAGAAGACCTACTCGGCGCCTCTGGCCACCCGCCTCTTCAGCCGGGAGAACGTGGAACTGCCGGGTGGGAGAGTGGTGCGTGACTACCCGCGCCTGAAGTATGGCGGTGCCCATCTGACCGACCCGGGTCAGCAGTGGGGCCGGGACCTGCTGAAGCTCAGCCTGATCGGCATCCTCAAGGGGCTGCTGGTCGCCCTGGTAGCGGGCAATATCCTGATCGCCCTGCTGGCCGGCGGGCAGGGCGACAGTTTCGGTAATCGGGCCCGTTTGATCCTGACCGGGCGCACCGAGGTACCCTGGCGGGTGGTCCTGATCACCCTCGGGGTGATGCTGGTCCTGATCGCCTGGGGGGCGGAACTCTCCTCGAAGTACCATTTGCTGGGTACCGACAAGGTCGGGGAGGATGTGCTCTATCAGACCCTCAAGAGTATCCGAACGGGTCTGGTGATCGGCACCCTGACCACGCTGGTGATGCTCCCGGCGGCGATTTTTCTCGGCATCATGGCAGGCTATTTCAAGGGGTGGGTGGACGATC
>JAUUYI010000358.1 GCA_030590525.1 Sedimenticola sp.
CCCGGGATACCCACCAGTTCAGTGGCGCTCAACGCGCTGGCCGCCTGAAGGTGGCCTGTGGTCTGAAGCTTGGAGCGTAATATCATGCTCACTCTGGGGTCAGTGTCGGGTCAGTACCAGTACCAGTGCCAGGGCCTGGAAGGTCAGTGCCAGGGTGGTTTTATGGTGTTGGCGGACACGTACTCCGCCATATTCAGCCGGTTACCCGCTTGCCTAGTGGGTTTCCAGCCTGTCGGTAAAGTCTAGCCCCCCAATGGGTCCCCCAATTTGATTTGTGGGTGTGCTTTTTGAGGGTTTTCCCTCCCTCCTGGATCTCTCCCCCCTGGACGGGGTGTCTCTCAAAATAAGCCTGCGGGGGGGTGTGATGGGGGCCTCAAATCTGGAGTATTGGACTATTAATCCACTGCTCTGCTGGTCGCTATCCATTGTCGTTAATAGGTTCTGTGGTGCTGGAAGGGTCGGCAGGTACGCTAGCGGTACATCGGCGGGGGGATTCGGGGTGATTTGGGTATTTGGTTCCCGCCCCCCTGGTAACTGTCTCAGATCCCAGCTTCATGCACTTAAGTGCAGACTGATCTCTCTCCCTCTGGGTCTCCCCCTGGCAGGGATCCGCTTTTTTTTGGCGGTGATTCGCTGGTGGTCCCACAAGGTCGACAAGCAGAACGTGGTGGCCCGTTCCAACGAGCACTACGGCATCCCGGATCGGCGCTTCGTGACCAATGCGTCGAAGGCCAAGACTGTTACCCAATCACAACTGGACAAGGTCCGCGATGACCATGTCCGCATGAGCCTGGAGTTGCAGCAGGCCTTCGGCCTGCGCCGGGAGGAGGTGATCACGTTCCAGCCGAGATTTGCTGAGCAGGGCGACCATATCGTGCTCAAGGCCAACTGGACCAAGGGCGGCAAGGAGTGGGCCATACCGGTTCGGACCAAGGAGCAGCGGGATGTGCTGAATCGGGCATGGCGGCTGGCCGGCTTCGGCTCCCTGATCCCAAGCGCCCGCAACTATGTCCATCAACTGCGCGTCTACGAGGGCAACACCCTGCGGGCAGGGCTCTCACACATGCACGGGCTGCGCCACTCCTATGCCCAGAACCGCTATGAGGAACTGACCGGCTGGAAGGCGCCGGCCGCAGGCGGACCCGGCAGCAAGGTACTGACCTCGGAACAGCGGGAAGCTGACCGGGTGGCACGACTCACTATAAGCCGAGAGCTGGGGCATGAGAGGGAGGCTGTCACTGCGGCCTATCTGGGCCGGTAATATCGCTGGCAGTGGCAACGGTACAAATATGAAAATAGAAAAACGTATCGATGATTTGTTAGTGTAAGGTTCCCCCATGAAGCTCCATATCCTGAGTGATCTGCACATCGAGTTCGAGGACTTCGAGCCGTCGGCAACCGATGCCGATGTCGTGATCCTGGCGGGCGATATCGGTGTGGGTGTGAAAGGTCTGCGCTGGGTCGAGGCCCGGTTCCCGGACAGACCTGTGATCTACATACCGGGTAACCACGAGTTCTACCATCACGACATCGCTCTGATCGATGAACTGAAACTCCAGTCGTCGGACAACATTCACGTCCTGAACGACAACCAGGTGATCATCGACGGTGTACGGCTTCTGGGCAGCATCCTGTGGACGGACTTCGTCCTGTTCGGTGAGGCGGACAAGTTCTTCGCCATGCAGCAGGCGCGACAGCAGATGACGGATTTCTCCATCATTCAGAATGGTGGCCAACAGTTCATGCCCGAAGATGCCATCCGGCTGCACACAGCCAGCCGGAATTGGCTAAAGGAAAGGTTGGCGGAGCCATTCGCCGGCAAGACAGTAGTGGTTACCCACCATGCCCCCTCATCCCGGTCAGTGCATCCCCGCTATGCCAGCGACCTGCTGACACCGGCTTTCGCCAGCAATCTTGAGGGGCTGATGGATGGCAACCAGGCAGCACTCTGGGTTCACGGTCACATGCATGAATCGTATGACTACGAGATCTATGGCACCCGGATAGTCTGCAATCCCCGCGGGTATGCACCAAATGCGCTGAATCCGGAATTCAGGCCGGATTGGATTGTGGAGATTTGACGGCGGTGCAGGGGACAGGGCAAGCGCCATACCCTTTCCTTTTTCCCCCATGCCCCTTGCATAATTCCCAAATTGGGCATTAAAATGCCCGAAATGGGTAGTGCGACGATCACCAGGGACTCTCGACCGGCCCGCCGCAAGGCAGCTGCCTCACTCCCTGCTGCATCCACGAGTCTGGCCGACGCGCTATTCACGACCACCCAGCAGCGGGTGCTGGCGCTGCTGTTTGGCCAACCCGCCCGCAGTTTTTATGCCTCCGAATTGATCGAACGGACCGGTTCCGGGTCCGGTGCCGTGCAGCGTGAACTCAAGCGGCTCGCATCCAGCGGCCTCGTGACGGTCAAGCGCATCGGCAACCAAAAGCACTATCAGGCGAATCCCGACTCGCCGGTCTTCGACGAACTACGCAGCCTGGTGAAAAAGACCGTGGCGCTGGCC